>NZ_DASSVG010000170.1:0-5751 GCF_035706265.1 Ramlibacter sp.
GATGGACAACACGCAGACCGCCAGCATCGCCGTCGCGCAGGACAAGGCCGTTTCCGCCGCACCTACCGGCGTCCGACCAAGGCCTTCCAGGACGGCCTGGCCGCCGGCGGCGCGGGCCTGCGCATCCTGCAGCTGCGCGGCGCGACCGCCGTCGAAGGCGGCATCCCGCTCACGGAGGGCGGCCGCATCATCGGCGCGATCGGCGTCTCCGGCGGCTCGTCCGAGCAGGACGGCGTGGTCGCCGCGGCGGGACTGGCCGCGATGGGGCGTTGACTTCTGTAGGCTGGCGCTGAGTGCGTCCGAGGCACCCGCCTCGGACGCCGCGAAGCCCAGCGCTTCAGCGCCCGCCCCCCAGCCCCATCCCCCGCGCGATCACCTCCTTCATGATCTCGTTGGTGCCGCCGTAGATGCGCTGCACCCGCGCGTCGGCGTACGCGCGGGTGATCGGCAGCTCCCACATGAAGCCGTAGCCGCCGTGCAGCTGCACGCACTCGTCCATCACCTTGCATTGCAGGTCGGTGGTCCAGTACTTCGCCATGCTGGCGGTCGCGGTGTCGAGCCGGTCCTGCAGCACCAGCTCCAGGCAGCGGTCGACGAACACCCGCGCGACCTGCACCTCGGTCTGCAGCTCCGCCAGCTTCCAGCGCGTGTTCTGGAAGTTCGCCAGCGCCTGGCCGAACACGCGCCGGTCCTTCACGTACTGCAGCGTCCACGCGATCGCCGCTTCCGAGGCGGCCACGGCCGTCACCGCGATCTGCATGCGCTCCCACGGCAGCTGCTCCATCAGGCAGGCGAAGCCGCGGTTCTCCAGCGCCGGGCCGCCCAGCAGGTTCTCCGCGGGCACGCGCACGGCGTGGAAGAACAGCTCGGAAGTGTCCTGCGCCTTCAGGCCCAGCTTCTTCAGGCGCTGGCCCTTCTCGAAGCCGGGCATCCCGCGCTCCACCACCAGCAGGCTGGTGCCCTTGGCGCCGGCGGCCGGATCGGTCTTGGCCACCACGATCACCAGGTCGGCGTGCCAGCCGTTGGTGATGAAGGTCTTGCTGCCGTTCAGGAGATAACTGCCATCGGATTGCCGCAGCGCCGTGCTCTGGATCGCCTGCAGGTCGCTGCCCGCGGCCGGCTCGCTCATCGCGATGGCACCGACCATCTCGCCGCTGGCGAGCCGCGGCAGCCAGCGCGCCTGCTGTTCGGGCGTGCCGTAGTGCAGCAGGTAGGGCGCGACGATCTCGCTGTGCAGGCCGAAGCCCACGCCGGTGAAGCCGCCGCGGGCCAGTTCCTCCATCTGCACCACCGAGTAGAGCTTGTCGGCGCCGGCACCGCCCAGGCGCTCCGGCAAGGTGGGACAGAGGTAGCCGTGCTCGCCGGCCTGGCGCCAGAGCGCGCGGTCGACGAAGCCCTGCTCCTCCCACTGCGCGTGGAAGGGCGCGATCTCGCGCTCGACGAAACGGCGGAAGGCCTCGCGGAAGGATTCGTGTTCGGGGGAAAAGAGGGTACGTTCGATCATGGGTCTGCAATGGCGAATCTAGGTCGAAGGGTCCGGCCCCTCCTTGAGGAAATCCCCGACGGCGTCGCCTGTGCGACATCCCACGTGCACGACAGCGCGATGCGGTGCTGCCTATACTGCGGCGCACATCCGAAAGGGAGATCCGCATGAGCGAAGCCTTCGTCTACGACGCCATCCGCACGCCGCGCGGCAAGGGCAAGAAGGACGGCAGCCTGCACGAAGTGAAGCCGGTGAACCTGCTGGCCGGCGTGCTCGCCGAACTGCAGCGCCGCAACGATTTCGACACCGCCGCCGTCGACGACGTGGTGATGGGCGTGGTCTCTCCCATCGGCGAACAGGGTTCGGTGATCGCCAAGGTGGCGGCCCTCAAGGCGGGCTGGGACTGGCGCTGCTCCGGCGTCCAGCTCAACCGCTTCTGCGCCTCCGGGCTGGAGGCGGTCAACCTGGCGGCGCAGAAGGTGCGCTCCGGCTGGGAGGACCTGGTGGTCGCCGGCGGCGTCGAGAGCATGAGCCGGGTGCCGATCGGCTCCGACGGCGGCGCCTGGGCGCAGGACCCGGAGACCAATTCGGCCACCGCCTTCGTGCCGCAGGGCATCGGCGCCGACCTCATCGCCACGCTGGAAGGCTTCACGCGCGAGGACGTGGACCGCTACGCGCTCGAATCGCAGCGCCGCGCCGCCCGCGCCCGCGAAGGCGGCTTCTTCGCCGGCTCGGTGGTGCCGGTGAAGGACGGGCTGGACCAGACCATCCTGGACCACGACGAATTCATCAAGCCGCACACCACGCTGGAGGGACTGGCTGCGCTCAAGCCCGCCTTCGAGCAGCTCGGCGCGCTGGGCTTCGACCAGGTCGCGATCAGCCGCTATCCGCAGGTGGAACGCATCGAGCACGTGCACCATGCCGGCAACTCCTCGGGCATCGTCGACGGCGCCGCCGCCGTGCTGGTGGGCAGCGAGGCGGCCGGACGCGCCCACGGCCTCACGCCGCGCGCGCGCATCGTGGCTGCGGCGCTCTCGGGCGCCGACCCGACCATCATGCTCACGGGTCCCATGCCCGCTGCGCGCAAGGCGCTGGCGAAAGCCGGCCTGAACATCGGGCAGATCGACCTGTTCGAGATCAACGAGGCCTTCGCAGCGGTGCCGATGAAGTTCATGCGCGAGCTGGACGTGCCGCACGAAAAGGTCAACGTGAACGGCGGCGCCATTGCCATGGGCCACCCGCTCGGCGCCACCGGCGCGATGATCCTCAACACGCTGGTCGACGAGCTGCACCGCCGGCAGCTGCGCTACGGCCTCGCCACGCTGTGCGTGGGCGGCGGCATGGGCATCGCGACCATCGTGGAGAGGATGTGAGCATGCAGACCATCCGCTACGAGCTGGCCGGGGGCATCGCCACCCTCACCTTCGACGAGCCCGGCTCGCCGGTCAACACCATGTGCGAGCAGTGGCAGCAGGACCTGACTGCCGCCGTGCAGCAGTTGCTGGCCGACCGCGCGGCGCTGCGCGGCATCGTCCTCGCTTCCGCCAAGAGCACCTTCTTCGCCGGCGCCGACCTCAAGGGCACGATGCGCCTGCAGCCGCAGGATGCGCCGCGGGTGTTCCACGAGATCGAGCAGGTCAAGAAGAACTTCCGCACCCTGGAGACGCTCGGCGTGCCGGTGGTCGCGTGCCTCAACGGCTCTGCGCTCGGCGGTGGCTGGGAGGTGGCGCTGGCCGCCCACCATCGCGTCGCGGTCGATGCGCCGAAGATCCAGTTCGGCCTGCCCGAGATCACGCTGGGCCTGATCCCCGGCGCCTCGGGCATCACCAAGATGACGCGGCTGCTGGGCCTGCTCGGCGCCCAGCCCTACATCCTGGAAAGCAAGCTGTTCTCGCCGCGCGACGCGCTGGCGCTGGGACTGGTGCACGAACTGGTGCCCGACGCGGCGGCGCTGCGCCCGGCGGCGCTGGCCTGGATCGCGGCGCATCCGCAGGCGCAGCAGCCCTGGGATGCCAAGGACTACCGGATGCCGGGCGGCACGCCTTCGAGTCCCAAGATCGCCGGCATGCTGGCGGTGGCCCCGGCGGCGCTGAAGAAGAAGACGCGCGGGCTCTATCCCGCGCCCGAGTACGCGCTGGCCGCCATGGTCGAAGGCGCGCAGGTGGATTTCGACACCGCGCTGCGCATCGAGTCGCGCTATCTCGCCAGGCTGATCGTCTCGCCGGTGGCGAAGAACATGATCAACACGTTCTTCTTCAACCTGAACGCGATCAAGGCCGGCCAGTCGCGCCCGCCGCGCGAGGGGCGCTTCGTGCCGCGCAAGGTGGGCATCCTCGGCGCCGGCATGATGGGCGGCGGCATCGCGCACGCCCAGGCCAGCCGCGGCATCGCCACCGTGCTGAAGGACGTGTCCATGGCCAAGGCCGAAGCCGGCAAGGCGTACAGCCGCAAGGTCACCCAGGCGCGGGTAGACCAGGGCCGCATGAGCGCCGAGGAGCAGCAGGCGCTGCTCGCGCGCATCACGGCGACGGAGTCGCTGAATGACCTGCAGGGCTGCGACCTGATCGTCGAGGCGGTGTTCGAGAACCGCGATCTCAAGGCCCGCGTCACCAAGGAGGCCGAGCCGCTGCTGGCGCCCGACGGCTTCTTCGCCAGCAACACCTCCACCCTGCCGATCACTGGGCTGGCCCGCGCCAGCGCGCGGCCGCAGAAGTTCGTCGGCATCCATTTCTTCAGCCCGGTGGACCGGATGAAGCTGGTGGAGATCATCCGCGGCCAGGCCACCGACGACGACACGGTGGCGCGCGCCTACGACTACGTGCAGGCGCTGGGCAAGATCCCGATCGTGGTGAACGACGCGCGCGGCTTCTTCACCAGCCGCGTGTTCGGCACCTTCGTGATGGAAGGCGCCGCCATGGTCGGCGAAGGCATCCCGGCGCCGGTGGTGGAACAGGCGGGGATCCAGGCCGGCATGCCGGTCGGGCCGCTGGCGGTGCTGGACGAGACGGCGCTGTCGCTCTCGGTGCACGTGCTGGACCAGACGCGGGCCGACTACCGCGCCGAGGGCCGCACCTACATCGCCAGCCCCGGCGAACTGCTGGTGGAGCGCATGGTCAAGGAGTTCGACCGCAACGGCCGCGCGGCCGGCGCCGGCTTCTACGAATACCCGCAGGAGCCGGGCGCGCGCAAGTTCCTGTGGCCGCAGTTGAAGACGCTGTTCGAGCGGCCCGGCGTCGCCTGGCAGATGCAGGACCTGAAGGACCGGCTGCTGTTCCGCCAGTCGGTCGAGACGGCGCGCTGCCTCGCCGAGGGCGTGCTGACCAGCGTGCACGACGCCAACGTCGGCTCCATCTTCGGCATCGGCTTCCCGGGCTGGACCGGCGGCGCGCTGCAGTTCGTCTACGGCATGGGCATCGACGCCTTCCTCGCCCGCGCGCGCGAACAGGCGGCGCAGTACGGCCCCGGCTTCGAGGTCACGCGCGAAGTGGAAGACGCGATCCGCCGCTTCGAACCGCGCTACTGACATGGACCGCGCCGATCCGCTGTCGGCCCTGCTCGCGCAGCAGCGGGCGGCCTTTGCGCGCGAGCCCTACCCTGCGCTGGGCGTGCGCTTGCAGCGCCTGGCGCGCCTGCAGGCCCTGCTGGACGCCAACAGCGAGCGGCTGGCGCGTGCGATCTCCGCCGATTTCGGCAACCGCTCGCTGCACGAGACGGCGATCGCCGAAACCTTCTTCGTGCAGGCCGGCATCGCCCATACGCGCCGGCACCTGCGGCGCTGGATGCGGGCCCGCCGGGTGCCCACCTCCTTTCATTCGCTGCCCGGCACCTGCCGCATCCTGCCGCAGCCGGTGGGCGTGGTGGGCGTGGTGAGCCCGTGGAACTATCCGCTGCAGCTGGCGCTGGCGCCCGCGGTCGCGGCGCTGGCCGCCGGCAACCGGGTGCTGCTCAAGCCGAGCGAGGTCACGGCCGGATTTTCCGCCTTGCTCGCCGACCTGGTGGCGCAGCATTTCGATCCGGCCGAATGCGCCGTGGTGCAGGGCGATGCCGAGGTGGGCCAGGCCTTCGTGCGCCTGCCCTTCGACCACCTGTTCTTCACCGGCTCCACCGGCGTCGGCCGCCAGGTGGCGCTGGCCGCCGCGGCCAATCTCACGCCGGTGACGCTGGAGCTCGGTGGCAAGTCGCCCGCCATCCTCGACGCCAGCGCCGACGTGGTGCAGGCGGCGCAGCGCATCGCCGCCGGCAAGCTGTTCAACGCGGGCCAGACCTGC
>NZ_DASSVG010000171.1:0-10000 GCF_035706265.1 Ramlibacter sp.
CGCGCCAGGCGCACCCGCTGCCCCTCGCCGCCGGAGAGCAACGCGCCGCCCTCGCCCAGCCAGGTCTGCAGCCCCTGCGGCAGCTTCTGCAGCACGGCGCGCAGGCGCGCCGCATCGAGCACGCCGCCCACGTGTTCCAGCGCCGTGCCTTCGCTGGCATAGAGCAGGTTGTCGAGGAAGGGCCGGTTCCACAGCTGGATGGCCGGATCGACCCAGGCCGTCTGCCGGCGCAACTGCTCCACCTGCGCGGCGCCGGCCCGCACGCCATCGAGGCGCAAGGCGCCGCCGGCGAGCCGGTGCCACCCGAGCAGCAGGCCCAGCAGGCTGGACTTGCCGGCGCCGGAGGAGCCGACGACGGCCACGTGCTCGCCGGGCGCGATCGCCACGTCGATGTCCTCCAGGATGGAGTGGCCGGCGGCCAGCACGCTGCCGCCCTCGACGGCGATGCCGACGCCCGCGCGCTGCGATGCCCCCGTGGGGGTGGCGGCCACCGGGGCTGCATGCGACGGATCGCTCGTTTCGGTCGGCGCGTTCAGCGGCTCCAGCAACCGCACCAGCACGTTGCGCATCGCCGGGTACAGCTGCGCGAGTTCGGCCAGCGTGTGGCCGATCGCAGGCAGCTTGAGCGTCCAGTACACCAGCAGCAGGTCGGCCCCGCTCACGGTGGCGGAGCGGCCGAAGTGCGCGATCAGGAGCCAGGCGCCGAGCGCCACGCACACCGCCGACTGCAGGCCCGCGGCGCCCAGCGAGACGGCGACCTGCGCCCGCTCCGCCCGCACCCAGTGCACCAGCAGGCCTTCGTGGCGGCGCCGCACGGCCGGCTCCGCCGCGTGCGAGCGGATCGGCACCAGCCCGAGCAGCGCATCGAGATAGAAGATGTGCAGCGCGCTCGCGTGGTTGCGCACCCGCAGTTCGCTTTCATTGAGCAGCGGCTGCAACGCGAGCGGAATCAGCAGCGCCGCCGCCGTCACGGCGAGCGCGAGCGGCACGCTGGCCGGATCGATCAGCGCCACGCCCAGCAGCGTGAAGCCCAGGTCACACACGCTCTGCTGCACGTGCAGCGCCCACCCGGGCAGCAGCCGCAGCGTGGGCAGGCTGTGGCTGCGCTCCGCCATGTCCGACACCGAGCGGCTGTGGAAGTAGCGGTCGCTCAGGCGCGGCAGCTTCTCCATCACGGCGACGCGCAGGCGCGCTTCCAGGTGGCGGCCCAGGCGCATCACTTCGGCGGCGATCCCGAGCTCGATCGCCAGCAGCACGGCGCCGAAGGCCAATACCGCGCCGAAGGCGACCAGCCGCTGGCTGGCGACGTTCAGCGCTCCCGCGACGTCGAACAGGCCGCGGAACATCAGCGCTTCCAGCAGCACGGCACCGGCCGCGACGGCCATGGCGCCCACCAGCGCGAACAGGCCGAGCCGGCCTTCGCTCGCCAGCACCGAGCCGACGAAGCGCATCGGGTGCACCGGCCGCTCGGAAAGCGCCGCCTTCAGCTCCGGCGACTTCAGCACGTCTGCGTTCTCGCCGGGCTCGAGCGGCGTGCGGCCGCTGAAGCGCACCAGCACCGCGCCGCGGATGGTGAGCCGCAGCACGCCGTCCTCGCCCAGGCGGTCGGCGTGGGCCGACCAGTAGCGCGGCGGGATGACGCGGAAGATGTCCTCGGTGCTGCGATGCGTGTCGCGGAACAGCGACTCCGCGACCTGCATGGCCTCGGCGCCGCGCTGCAGGCCTTCGGCGTCGATCACCGAAGCGATGAAGCGCACGCTGGCGTCGAGCGCGGCGATGCCGAACCAGAGCTCGTCGGCCAGCGCCTCGGCGATCAGCGCCCGGGCCTGCGCCGCGCTCGCTCCGATGCGCGCCAGCCGCTCGCGCAAGGGCGCCAGGAAATCCTCCGACGCCGCCCACTCGCGCCACTCGGGCGCGGGGACGTTGGCCTCGTGCTCGAACACCTCCTGGGCGAAGGTCTCGCAGCGCAGCCAGCGCCGGCCCACGGCCGGATCCATCACCTGCACCCAGCCGCCGACGCGCCGCCACACCACCACGAAGTGGGTGGCGCCGTCGGAGTGGTGCACCACCACCACTGCCGGCAGGGCCGCGGCCGAAGCGAGGAACAGGTGGTCCGCGGGGATCATCACCTGCTCCGCGCCCACCCCGAGCTGGTTGGCCAACGTCTCGATGGTGTCGATCGAGGTGCCGTCCACGTCGGTCTGGCACGCCTCGCGCAGCCGGCCGTAGCTCACGGGGATGTGGAAGCCTTCGAGCACGCTCTTGAGCGAGGCGGGCCCGCAGTCCATGGCGGAGGTCTGCACGACCTCGGGGACGATCCAGCGCCGTCCGCGGTTCTGCACGAGCGGGCTCATTGCGCCGCCATCTCGCGCACGATCACCGGCAGGGCGGCGGGCGCGGGCGTGGGCGCGTCGAAGTGGCCGACGGCGCGCAGCACGAGTTGCGCGGGCGAGATCTCCTCGATGCCGACCTCGATCGAGCCGGGCAGGCCGTGCTGCAGCGGCAGCTTCGGCTCCACCTGCCGCGCCGGCTGGAACTCGACCCGCACCAGCCCGTCGCGCACCTCGCCGGCCACGCGCACCACGCGCGCGTCGATCATGCCGTACTGGGCCCAGGGAAAGCCGTCGAGGCGCAACCGCGCGGCCTGGCCGGGACGGATGCGTCCCAGCACCGCGGCCGGCACGAATTCGCCGACGATGATCAGGCCCCCGTGCGGGACCACGGTGGCGAGCTTCTGGCCGGCCGCCACGTAGGCGCCGGTGCGCAGCACGGCGACGTCGGCGATGGTGCCGCCGATCGGGGCGCGCACCTGGTGGCGCTCGATCTCCTCGCTCAGGCGGGCGATGGTGGACTCCGCGGCCTGGGCCTCGCCCTGCATCGAGAGGATGGTGCGGCGCAGGGACTCGATCTGCGCCTGCTGCTGGTAGGCGCGCGCTTCGGCCTCGGTGGCCAGGCGGCGCTGTTCGGCCGCCAGCGCATCGCGCGCGGCGGCGAGCTTGAGCGTCTCGGCCTGGGCGCGCACGGCTTCGATCTGCGCCACGCCGCCGACGGCGCTTTCCTCGCGCAGGCGCTTCTCGTTCTCGCGCGCGAAGTCCACCGCGGCAGCGGCCTCGACAATGCGGGAAGAGGCACCTTGCGTCGCCGCGCGGGCCGCCTCCTGCTCGCTGGCGGAGGCCTTTTCCAGCGCCGCCACTTCCTTCTTCAGCGATGCGATGCGCGGCAGCAGGGTCTGCAGCCGCGCCTGTTCCTCCTGCAGCCGCAGCTGCTCGGGGCGCGCATCGAGCTCGATCAGGAGGTCGCCGGCGCGCACCTCCTGCCCCAGCACCAGCGGATTGCTGGCGATGCGGCTTTGCACCAGCGAGGCGATCGGGTGGGCCGATTGCTGGACTTCGATGCGGGCCTGGCGCGACACCTCGTAGACGGTGACGCGCCCGAACAGGAACCAGGTCAGCCAGGCGGCCAGCAGCACGCCGGCGATGCCGAACCCGAGCAGGGTGCGTCGGCCGCCGTCGTGCGCCAGCGAGCGTGTGGTACGGACAAAACGGGTCGGCATGGCATCCTCAGGTACCTCACCGGTTGCCGCTGTGACGGTTGGCGAGCAGGGCGGCTTCCACCCGGCTGCGCACCTGCA
This sequence comes from Ramlibacter sp., assembly GCF_035706265.1. Taxonomy (GTDB): domain Bacteria; phylum Pseudomonadota; class Gammaproteobacteria; order Burkholderiales; family Burkholderiaceae_C; genus Ramlibacter. The sequence continues at coordinate 3,632 of NZ_DASSVG010000171.1, forward strand.
GCTTCTGCAGGATGTTCGTCACGTAGTGCTTGATGGTCTGCTCGGACAGGAAGATCTTCTCGCCGATCTGGCGATTGGTGAATCCGTTGCCGATCAGCGCCAGGATCTCGCGCTCGCGCGAAGTGAGTTCCTGCAGCGGATCGGGCGCCTTGCCCTGCGTGAGCGAAACCAGCATTTCTCCGGCGAGAGATTGTGAAACGTAGACTTCTCCCGCCGCAGCTGCACGCACGACCCGTGCCAGCTCCTGGGCCGATACGCCTTTCAGCACGTACGCCCTTGCACCGGCCTTGAAGGCGGCCAGCAGCCTGTCCTTGTCATCGGAGACCGTCAGCATGACGATCGCCGTCGCGGGGCAGGCGATGCTCACCTTTTCCGCCGTGGTGATGCCGTTCCACCCCGTCATGCTCACGTCCAGCAGCATCACCTGGGGCATCAGGGTGCGCGCCAGCTGCAGGGCCTGCTCGCCCGAATCCGTTTCGCCGACCACCTGGAAATCGGGCTCCTGCTGCAGGGCCGCGACGACGCCCTGGCGAAAGAGCGGGTGGTCGTCGACGACGACGATGCTGATACGGTCAGACATGCATTTCCTCCTCGTTGGTCGTCAGGGGCAGCGTGGCGCGCACCGTCGTGCCCTGGCCCGCGGCGGACTGGATGGTGAAGGTCCCTCCGGCCACCTCCACCCGCTCGCGCATGCCGGCCAGGCCCAGGCGGCCATGGCGGCGGCTGTTGCCCGGCTGGAAGCCGGGGCCCTCGTCCTTCACTTCGATCACCAGCGTCTCGGTGTCGCCGCTCACCCGCACGCGGGCGTTCTTGCCCTGGGCATGGCGGTAGACGTTGGCGAGCGACTCCTGCAGCACGCGGCACAGGGTGATCTTCACGCGCATGGTGGCCGGCACGTCCGGCATCGTGCATTCGAGCTGCACGCTCGATCCGGTCTTCGTCTCGTAATCGCGCACCGAACGCGCCGCCAGCTCCGGCAGCGAGAGGTGGCGGATGTCGGGCAACTGCAGGTCGGCGGAGATGGCGCGCAGGTCGTCCAGCGCCGACTGCACCGCCACGCGCACCGGCTCCAGGCTGGTGGCGGGACACTGGGGGTTGCTGGCCCCGTTGACGCAGCACTGCGGCTGCACGGTCTTCAACTGCATCAGGGCGAAGCCGAGGTCCTGCCCCGGGCCGTCGTGCAGGTCGGCCGACAGGCGCTGCAGGAAGTTCTCGTTCAACGCCGTCGCTCGCTCCGCCGCGCGCTTGACGCGCTGGTGCAACAGCGAGTTCTGCGCGTTCAGCGCCGTCAGCTGCGCGACCTTCTCGCTCAGGTCACGCTGCTGGCGCACGATGGTCTCGCTGCCGCGGCGCACGACGGCGAACAGCGCGAGATAGATGGTGAGCATGGTGGCCGCGAAGGTCATCCAGCTCTGGCGCTGTGCCACGCCGGCTTCCCGGTCGACCGCCTCGGGGTGCTGGTAGAACTCGGCGACGGCGATCACCCGGCCCTGGCGCGCAGCGCGGATCGGCGTGTAGGTCTCGATCACGCGCGGCAGCGGCTGGCCGTGCGAGTCGGTATCGCTGCGCTCGGAGATCTCCGAGGAGATCTCGCCGCGCAGCGCGGCCACCAGCCCATCCTCGACCTCGTAGCGCTTGCCGATCTGGTCCGGCGCGCTGCTGTAGACGACCAGGCCGTCGGGCCGCCAGATCTTCAGGCCGGCGATGCGTTTGCCGAGCGCCGTGTCGTTCAGCAGCGACGTGAGCGCCGCCTTGTCGCTCTCGGGCAGGTCGTCCGTGCGGGCCATCGCCTGCACGTGCGGGGCGATGAAGCTGTCCACGTACAGCGCGGTGACGCCGCCGACACGGTGCACGACGCTGTCCTCCACCTGCTGGCCGATCCAGCGGCCGATGAACAACGTGCCTGCGAGCAGGATGGGAAAGCTGAGCAGCATGAACTGCTGCGACAGGGAGAGCCGGAAAAAGAAGGTCTTCATTTTCTGGAGGCGCGCAAACACTTTGAAACAAACGTTCCTTGGCGAATGTATCAGCCCAACTGTGTTACGCAAGGCACGAAGGTGCCTTCCCCGACCCACCGACGGAGCCTCGAAATCGCGCAACTCCTCCGTGGCCCCTCCTTGGGGGGCTTTCTTAAGATCTGTCACATGTCGAACCTCGAACACGCAGCCCCCGATCCCGGCGTTCCGCCGGGTCACTCCCTCGCGGCGGGCGGCGTGTGCCCGTTCCCGCATTCCTCGACGCATGCCGCCGAACCCGGCGGGGAGCCCATGGAGGAGCCCCACGTGCGGATCGAACCCCACGACCAGCTGTTCCTTCCGCTCAACAAGCGGGTGGTGGTGCAGTACTCGGCCGGCGGCGACGGAGCACGCGAGCTGCATCTCTACTGCGGCCCGAAGGAAGTCATCTTCGACGAACCGGAGCTGTTTGGATTCGGGGAAACCCTTGCCAAGCACGCCAGCTTCATCGCCGGCAGCGCGGTCCAATGGACCATCGGCTACGACTGGCCGCGCGTGCGGGAGCTGCTGGAACAACTGGTGAGCGAAGGCGTGCTGCTGCACGGCGCCGAGGCGGGCGAAGGCCTGGCCGGCGGCCCCGAAGGCAAGGACCAGCCCTCGCCGCTGCCGCCCGCGCCCTGCGCGCGGCCGCGCACCTGGGACGAATGCGAGGCCATCACCCAGGAGCTGACCGGCCGTCCGCTCGAGGAAGGCTACCTCGAATTGGTGGTGCCGGTGTTTCGCGTGGGCCACATCGCGCTGGACCAGGACGGCCGCCAGGTCGGCGAGGCCAACGTGTTCCCGCGCCCGCTGCGGGTGGAGGTGCCCACCCGCTGGCGCACCTGCATCTACCCGGGCAGCCGCTACCTCGACGACAAGCCCATGAACGTGAGCGCGCTCAAGGCGATGCGCGCCCACTGGAATACGGCCATGGCCTGCCTGCTGCGCATCCGCCAGGCCTACCTGGAGCGCTTCCCGTCCGCCCGTGCCGTGATGACGGTGGGCGACGTCGAGCGTCTCTCCACGCTGGTGCTGGCCGTCTGCACCTATCCGCTGGTGAAGAAACAGGGACGGGTCGCCAACGGCGAGCTGCATCCGGTGCTGGCCGCCATGTTCCGCGTGACCGATGGCCTGCGCATGACGTCGCACCAGATGCTGTTCCTGCCGGTGGTCGAAGCGACGCTGCTGCCCGACACGCCGATCACGGCCGCGGAGATCCACGCGTATGCCGAGCGCAACTACTCGCTGCACTCGCCGCAGGGCGTGTGCGCCGGGCCGACGGCGATGATCGACCAGTTCCTGCGCGTGCTGGTCGAAGGCGGCGATGCGGCGCAGTTCGCCGACGTCGCCATTCCCGAGCCGGTGCAGCGCGCGCTCGACGACATGGAGCCCGCATTCGACTACGGCCTGCTGGGCCTGCAGGCCTTCGCGGGCGTGTTCTCGCTGTGGCCGATCATGACGCGCACCTATGCCCGCATGGCGCAACTGGTGCAGGACTGGATCGGCCCGCGCAGCGAAACGCTGGAGCAGCTCGATGCCTACCTGCGCAGCAAGGCCGAGACGCTGCGCAACGAAACCTTCCACGCCACCGAGGAGTGGCGCGCCAACCGCGAGCGCGTGTACGCCGACATCTACGAGAAGTGCGCGGTGGGCCTGGGCGATCCGGTGCGCCAGCCGATGCCGCAGCGCGTCTCCGGCCGCCTCTCGGAGCAGCACCGCGTGCCGACCGAGGCGTTGCGCGGCATCCTGCAGCGGCGCCTGGGCGACGGCGAGGGTGCCGATGCCACCAGCGTCGACTGGCTGGTCGACACGCTGATGCACTTCTTCGTGCGCACGCAGCAGACGCTGTGCCTGTGCACCGAGACGCAGCTGCGGATCAATGCGCTGCTCGGACGCGAGCAGCCGAAGCGGCCCTTCAGCGCGATGGATGTCGACATCCACGTGCTGCTGCAGGCCGAGGAAACGCGCCGCCTGCCGCACCTGCTCGACGAACTCGAGCGGCTGCTGGGCTTCCGCGTGGCCATCACCCGCGAAACACTGGAAATCAGCGAACCGAATTCAGGCCTGGATCCCCGATGAATCCAGGCCGAAGCAGGATTGCCGCCACCCCCGGCAATGAAGAAGTGCCTCGAAGCACACCGACCCATCCCCACGACAGGAGCGTCCCATGAAAGTCAAGTCCAACATCCGCGCCGGTAAAGGCGGCAGCAAAAGCATCAACAACACGGTGGTCCAGGTCGCCAAGTACATCAGCCGCTGCACGGGCGTCTGAGAACGGCCGGGACGCTCGCGTCCCAGGGCGGATGGCTCACGGCCATCCGCCCTTTTTCTTGGTTCGCCAGGTTGGAGACCAACTGCCCTTTATCCTTGTTCGTTAAGTTGAAACTCTTCGTTCCGAAGCCTTTTCTGGCCCACGAATTGCACTTCTCTTAAACCCAAAGAATTGCCGACATGGTGTCGGTAATACCAAGGTGCCTCGACGCACACAACCCCCACGACAACAGGAGATAGTCCCCATGAAAGTCAAGACCAATATCCGTGCCGGCAAGAAGGGCAGCAGCATCAACAACACGGTGATCCAGGTCGCCTCCTACATCAGCCGCTGCACGGGCGTCTGAGCGGCGCGCACCGCTGCCCCCCAGGGCGGATGCTCCGGCATCCGCCCTTTTTCTTTGGGTGTTGCCCACCCTGCCCCTGGGCGCCCACACCCAGGCGGCGCGCCACTACCCCCAACCGCCCTGCGCAACACCCGAAAGCACCCAGTGGATGGCTGGCGCGGCACTTGCATTTGCTTGCAGCTACCAAGGCGAAGCCGGCAGCAGGAGTGCGAGACACACGACACCCCGGAGCACCCCATTCACTTTACGGACCGCACTTCGATCGCATGAACCCGCACCGCCCTGACCTCCTCCGCCTGGCCCTCGCGCCGCTGGTGCTGGCGCTGGCCGCCTGCGCCTCCGCGCCCCCGGGCGCGCCGGAGGCGGTCGCCGTGCCCGCCGCCTTCCGCCATGCCGGCCCCGCCGTCGCGGCCGCCCCGCAGGCCGGCGAAGCGTGGTGGCACGTGTTCCAGGATCCGGTGCTGGACCGGCTGCAAGCCCAGGCCGCCGGCGGCAACACCAGCCTGCAGGCCGCCGCGACGCGGCTCGCCCGTGCCCGCGCCCTGGTGCGCAGCGCCGAGGCGGCGCGCGCACCGCAGATCGGGCTGAATGCCGGCATCAGCCGCCAGGGCGGCCCCATCATCAACGCCACCGGCAGCGGAGGCACGCTGGTCGAGGCCCTGGTCGATTTCTCCTGGGAAGCCGACCTGTTCGGCCGCCTCCAGCAGGGCGTGGACGCCGCCAACCTGGATGCCGCGTCGCAGGAGGCGCTATTGCGCGATGCCCGCCTGCTGGTGCAGGCCAACGTCGCCCAGACCTATTTCGAGCTGCGCGCGCTCGATGCCGAACGCGCGCTGGTGGAGGCGGCCGCGGCCGCCTGGCGCGAGACGGTGGCGATCACGGGCCAGCGCCTGCGCACCGGTTCGGTCGCCGAGCTGGAACTGGTGCGCGCCCAGGCCGAACTCGCCGCCATCGAATCCGATGCCCAGGCCCTGCAGCGCCGCCGCGCCCAGCTCGAACACGCCCTCGCGCTGCTGGCCGGCGTGCCCGCTTCCAGTTTCGAGCTGCCGGTGCGCGACTGGAGCGCGGCGCTGCCGGACATCCCGGCCGGCGTGCCGGCCAGCGTGCTCACGCGGCGGCCCGACATCGCGGCGGCCCAGCAGGCGGTGCAGGCAGCGCAGTTGCGCGCCGGCCTGGCGCGCACTGCGTGGTTCCCGACGCTCACGCTCACGGCCAGCGGCGGCTCCGCCTCGCCCGACCTGGGCCAGTTGCTGGCCGCCTCCACCCGGGCCTGGAGCCTCGCGGCGCTGGTGGGCGGCGTGCTGTTCGACGGCGGCCGGCGCGAGGCCGGCATCCGGCTGGCCGATGCCGACCTGGAAGCGGCCGCGGTCGGCTACCGCGAGCAGATCCTCACCGCCCTGCGGGAGGTGGAAGACCAGCTGGTTTCGGTGCAGCTGCTCGCCGCCCAGTCGCGCACCGCCTCCACGGCCGTCGATCTCGGCCAGCGGGCGACCGCCCTGGCGGAGTCACGCTACCGCAGCGGCCTGGCCAGCCAGCTCGACGTGCTGGACGCCCGCCGCACCGAGCTGCGCAACCAGCGCGACGCCGTCCAGCTGCGTTCCGCCCGGTACCAGGCCACCGTGCGGCTGATCCGGGCCCTCGGCGGCGGCTGGCAGGTGGCCGCCTCTCCATGAAACCCCGATAACCAACGACTTAATTGGCACAGGACGTGCTCGAGCGTTGGCATGGGCCCCATGCCAGCCAAGGATTGACGTGTC
>NZ_DASSVG010000171.1:15000-20721 GCF_035706265.1 Ramlibacter sp.
TGTTCGCCGATCCTTTCGACAGCGCCCTGGTGGCCTGGCTGGACGCGCGGCTCGCCGGCGCCCCGCTGTACCTGGCGCACCCCGCCGACCTGGCCGCGCTGCTGGCGCGCCACGAGGAGGAGTTCCGCGCCGTCGACAGCGTCGCCACCGCACAGCACAGCGAAGCAGCCGCCGGCGAGGCGGTGGAAGACCTCTCGCTGGTCAGCATCAACGAGGACGCCAGCGTCGTCATCAAGCTGGTGAACTCCACGCTGTACGACGCGCTCAAGGCCCACGCGAGCGACATCCACCTGGAAAGCACCGACTCGGGCCTGGCGATCAAGTACCGCGTCGACGGCGTGTTGAACCACATCAGCCGCATCCAGGGCGTCGAGACCGCCGAACAGGTGATCTCGCGCATCAAGGTGATGGCCGAACTCGACATCGCCGAGCGCCGCGTGCCGCAGGACGGCCGCTTCAAGGTCGGCATCCAGGGCCGCCCGGTGGACTTCCGCGTCTCGATCATGCCCAGCGTGTTCGGCGAGGACGCCGTGCTGCGGATCCTGGACAAGAAGGACCTGGCGGATTCCGCCCAGGGCGTGCGCCTGTCGTCGCTGGGTTTCGAGGACCAGGACATCCGCGTGATGCGCAAGCTGGCAAAGGAGCCCTATGGCATGGTGCTGGTGACCGGCCCCACCGGTTCCGGCAAGACGACCACCCTGTACGCGATGATCTCCGAGATCAACAACGGGCAGGACAAGATCGTCACCATCGAGGACCCGGTGGAATACCAGCTGCCCGGCGTGCTGCAGATCCCGGTCAACGAGAAGAAGGGCCTGACCTTCGCCCGCGGCCTGCGTTCGATCCTGCGCCACGACCCGGACAAGATCATGGTGGGCGAGATCCGCGACTCCGAGACGGCGCAGATCGCCGTGCAGTCCGCGCTGACCGGCCACCTGGTGTTCACCACGATCCACGCCAACAACGTGTTCGACGTGATCGGGCGCCTGAACCAGATGAACGTGGACACGTACAGCGTGGTCTCCGCCCTCAACGGCATCTTCGCGCAGCGCCTGCTGCGCCAGGTGTGTTCCAGCTGCGCAGCCCCGGTCAAGCCCGGCATCGCGGAACTGGTGGAATCGGGCATCGATCCCGAAGCCGCCGGCGACTATCACTTCGTCGTGGGCAAGGGCTGCGGCCGTTGCCGCGGCACCGGTTACCGTGGCCGTACCGCCATCGCCGAGATCCTGCTGTTCGACGACGAGTTGCGCCAGCTGATCATCGACCGGCAGCCCATCGCCCGCATCAAGGAAGCGGCCCGCAAGCGCGGCCTGCGCTTCCTGCGCGAATCGGCGGTGGCCCTGGTCGCGGCGGGCCGCACGACCCTGCAGGAGATCAATCGTGTCACGTTTGTTGGGTGATCGCTTCACCGCGGTGGTGGGGCCCGATCGCGTGGTGCTGGCGCGGCGCGCCGGCTGGCGCCGCCCGCCCGCGCTGCATGCGCAGGCGGAGTGCGCGGCGCCCACGGCCAAGGCCGCCGTCACGGCCCTGGCGGAACTGCTCGCGCGGCCGGAGATCGGCCGCGGCGAGCTCACCATCGTGCTGTCCAACCACTTCGTGCAGTACGTGCTGCTGCCCTGGCGGGCGGAAGTCGGCCGCCCCTCGGAGCTGGCCGCCTACGCCGCCATCCTGTTCGACGAGACCTACGGCAGCGAGGCGGGCGGGCGCGAGATCCTGATCGGGCGCGAGCGCTCCGGCAGCGCCCGCATCGCCGCCGGCATCGAGGCCACGCTGCTGCACGGCCTGCGCAACGCGGTGACCGCCTCGAAGCTGAAGCTGGTGTCGGTGCAGCCCTATCTCTCCGCCGCCTTCGACCGCGTGCGCCGCTCGGTGCCGCGGCGCGACTTCATGTTCGTGCTGGCCGAGCCCGCGCGCAGCTGCGTGGTGGTGGCCAGCGGCGGTCGCTGGCGCAGCCTGCGCAGCACGGCGACGGCCGCCCGGCCGCACGAGCTGGCCCACCTGATCGAGCGCGAGGCGCAGCTCGCCGGCCTGGCCGACGAGGGCATGCCGCCCGTGTTCGTGCACGCGCCGGGCAACGGGCAGCTGGTGGTGCCGCCCTGCCAGGGCGTGACGCCGCGCACCCTCGGCCTGCCGCACGGCGCCGACGATCCCCTGCTTGCGATGGCCTTCACGGTGAACTGAAATGCGCAGCCTGCAGTTCGATTTCCAGCGCCGCCCGGCGCCGAGCGCGGCCGGCTGGCTGCTGCTCGCGGCCGGCCTCGCGGTCGCAGCCGTCGTCGGCCACGAGCAGACCCAGCACGACGAGGTCAAGGCCGATCACGCGACGCGCCTGGCCACCCTGCAGACGCCCGGCGCCATGCTGACCGGCAAGGAGCCCGACGAGCCGAGCGTGGTGGCGGCGCGCAAGCTGCTCGATGCCTCCCGGCTGCCGTGGGAGACGCTGTTCTCGGCGCTCGAAGCGGCCGACGCCAAGGACGTCGCCCTGCTCTCGATCACGCCCGATGCGCAGCGCCGCCAGGTCAAGATCCACGCCGAGGCGCGCAACCTCGACGCCATGCTGGCCTTCCAGCGCCAGCTGCAGAAGAACCCCGGGCTGGCGCAGGTGGCGCTGGTCGATCACACGGTGATGAAGGACCTGCCCTTCACGCCGGTGCGTTTCCATCTCCTGGCCCAGTGGGGAGTGCAAAGTGGGAATCCCTAAGCTGATCATCGCGGAGCGCCTGCTGGCGCTGCGCTGGCCGGGGGCCGTCGGCGCGCTGCTGCTGGTGGCGGGCGCCGGCTACGGGGCCGGCGTGCTGCTGCCGCAGCGCGACGCGCTCGCCGCCAACGAGGTGAAGGTGGCGCGTGCCGAGCGCAAGGCCGCCGCCGTGCGCAGCGGCCGCGAGGCCGCGCCGCTGTCGCCCGCGCAGCGCCGCGTGCGCTTCTTCAACACCCTGCCCGCCGAGGGCGAGGTGACGCAGTCGGTCGAGCGCATCTACGCCGCCGCCGCGGCGGAGAAGCTCTCGCTGATGCGCGGCGAATACACCGGCGCCGAGCTGCCCGGCGCGAACCTGGTGCGCTACAAGATCACGCTGCCCCTGAAGGGCAGCTACGCGCAGGTCCGCCGCTTCGTCGCCGCCGCCCTCAAGGACATCCCGGGGCTCGTGCTGGACGACATGACGGTGCAGCGGCCGAACATCGGCGACGCCGCGGTGGACGCGCGCGTCCAGCTCTCTCTCTTCCTCGCGAGGCGCTGACATGAACAAGCGCCTGATCTTCTGGACCACCTTCCTCGGTGGCGCCGGCGCCCTGGTCGCGTACGACTACCTCCAGCCGGCGCCCGCGCCGGAGGGCGTGGCCGTTGCCGCCCGGCCGGCCCACGCCACCCACGGCACCGCCCCGAACGCCGCGCGCCCCGCGTCGGCGCCGGTGGCGGTCGCCCCCATCGAGAGCGCCTCGGCGCCGCTCGCCAGCCTGCGTTCGACCGCCGCGGAACGGGTCGATGCCGGCGCGGCAGCGGACGTCCAGGCGGCCAGTCCGGCGGCCCCGGCCGCGTCGGGGCCGGAGCTGTTCGCGGTGCGGTCGTGGCAACCGCCGCCGCCGCCTCCTCCGCCACCCGCCGCGCCGCCGCTGCCCTTCTCCTTCCTGGGGCGGCTCGACGACGGCAAGCCCAAGGTGTTCCTGCAGAGGGGGGAACGCCTGTACGCCGTGGCGGTGGGCGACGTGATCGACGGCCAGTACCGGCTGGAACGCATCGAGGCGAACCAGCTGTTGCTGACCTACCTGCCAATGAATGTCAAACAGACCATAACGATCGGAAAGTCCTGATGTACCGCACGGAGAACAAGAAAGGCTGGCTTCGCACTCCACTCGCTCTCGCTCTCGCCATCACGCTCGCCGGCTGCGCCTCGCAGCAGGCGCTGAAGGAAGGCCAGGCGCTGATCGAAACCGGCCGCTACGAGGAGGGGCTCGCGCGCCTGGGTGACGCCGTGGCCAAGTCGCCCAACCAGCCGGAGTACCGCACGGCGCTGGTGCTGGAGCAGGAGCGCATCGTGGCGATGCTGCTCGCACGCGCCGACCGCATGCGCTCCGCCGGCGACTACGACGCCGCGCAGGAGGCCTACCAGCGCGTGCTGCGCATCACGCCGCGCAACTCGCGTGCGATCGACGCGCTGCGCACGCTGGAGCAGCGGCGCAACCTCGACGACATGATCAAGCAGGCCCGTGGCGCCTTCCGCCGCGGCGACGTGGAGCTCGCCGAGAAACACCTCACGCAGATCCTGGCGCTCGATCCCAACGCCCCCGACGCGCTGGCACTGCGGCGCGAGATCGAGGCGGAGCACGCCCGCACCGTCAGCACCTACCCGCGCCTGCGCACCAAGTTCACGCGGCCGGTGACGCTGGAGTTCCGCGACGCCCAGATCCGCCTGATCCTCGATGCCCTGTCGCGCACCACCGGCATCAACTTCATCGTCGACAAGGACGTGAAGTCGGACACCAAGGCCACGATCTTCGTGCGCCAGGTCGCGGTGGAGGACGCGCTGGACCTGCTGCTGGCACAGAACCAGCTGGAAAAGAAGGTCATCAACGACAACACCGTCCTGGTCTATCCCAACACGCCGGCCAAGCAGCGCGAGTACCAGGACTGGGTGATCCGCACCTTCTACATCACCAACATGGAAGTCAAGCAGGCCCAGACCCTGATCAAGACCATGTTGAAGACCAAGGACCTGTTCATCGACGAGAAGCTCAACTCGCTGACCATGCGCGACTCGCCCGACGCGGTGCGCCTGGCCGAGAAGCTGCTCGCCGCGCAGGACCAGGCCGAGGGCGAGGTGGTGCTGGAGGTGGAGCTGCTGGACGTCTCGCGCGAACGCATCCTGGATCTCGGCCTGGAGTGGCCGACCAGCTTCTCGGTGCTCAACACCGAGGGCAAGCTGGCCACGCTGCTGTCCGACCTGCACAACCGCATTCCGCGCAACCAGATCGGCCTCGACCGCACCTTCGTCGCCACGGCGCGGCAGCGCAACAACGACGTCAACACCCTGGCCTCGCCGCGCATCCGCGTGCGCAACAAGGACAAGGCCAAGATCCACATCGGCGACCGCATCCCGATCGTCAACGCCACCTCGGTGCCCTCCACCCAGGGCCCGGTGACCACCGAGACCGTGCAGTACCTCGACACCGGTATCAAGCTGGAAGTCGAGCCCACCATCTACCAGAGCGACGAGGTCGCCATCAAGGTGGTGCTGGAGGTGAGCGACTCGCAGAACGCCGGCACCACCAACAACGGCACCACGCTCGTGCGGGTGAAGACCAGCAACGCCTCGACCACGCTGCGCCTGAAGAACGGCGAGACCCAGATCCTGGCCGGCCTGATCCGCAACGACCACACGGCCAACGTCGACGGCCTGCCGGGCCTGGTGGACATCCCGGTGGCGGGCCGCCTGTTCGGCGGCAACGACGACAACTGGACCAAGCGCGAGCTGGTGCTGTCGATCACGCCGCGCAACGTGCGCAACACGCCTTACCTGCCGCCCTACCAGCTGGAGTTCCCGTCCGGCACCGAGGGCAACCTGCGCTCGCGTCCGCTCTCGCTGGCGCTGCAGGGCAGCGACACGCCCGCCGCCGGCGGCGATGCCGTCACGCTCACGGCCCCGCCCGGCTCGGCCGGCGGGTCCACCGGCGGCGCCGGCACGGGCGTCCCGGCCGGCAACACGCCGCTGGCCACCGGCGGCTCGC
>NZ_DASSVG010000172.1:0-3507 GCF_035706265.1 Ramlibacter sp.
GCGCTTCCTGGGCGTGGCCGCCGCGGTGATCGGGCTGGCGCTGGGCACGTGCTACCTCGCCGCGCCGCAGTGGCTGATGCGCGCCCAGGTCGCCCGCCAGGCGATGGCCGCGCATCTGGACAAGCGCAGCGTGCAGGTGGGCGACACGCGCTGGGCGTTCTACGAGGGCGGCGAGGGGCCGACCCTGGTTCTGCTGCATGGCTACGCCTCCAGCAAGGAGGTGTGGCTGGAGCTGGCGGCCCGGCTCACCCCGCACTTCCACCTGGTGATCCCCGACCTGCCCGGCTGGGGCGAGTCCACCCGCCACGCCGACGCCGCCTACGACATCGATGCGCAGGCGGCGCGGCTGGACCAGTTCATGCGCGCCCAGGGCCTGCGCGGCGCCACCGTGGTGGGCCATTCGATGGGCGGTGCGGTGGCCGGCGTGTATGCGGCCGAGCATCCCGACCAGGTCGGCCGGCTGGTGCTGATCGATGCCTATGGCCTGAAGCAGAAGGAAAACGCCTTCGCCCGCGCGGCGCTGGACGGCGGTGCCAATCCGTTCGACTTTGACGACCGCGCCGGCTTCGCCCGCGCCGCAGCGCTCGCGTTCGCCCGGGTGCCGGACCTGCCCGGCCGCTTCATCGACGTGCTGGTGGCGCGCAACCAGCGTGACCGCGCCTTCCTCGACCGCGTGTTCGACGCGCTGCGCCGGCCTTCGCAATACCTGTCGGTGCAGCAGCGGCTGGACCACCTCAGCATGCCGGTGATGGGCCTGTGGTGCAGCGGCGACCGGATCAGCGACATCTCCGCGCTGGACAGCCTGCGCAACGGCCTGGTCAACGCCGCGGCCATCAGCACCACCACCCTCAACGGCTGCAACCACATGCCGATGCTGGAAAAGCCCGAGCAGACCGCCCAGGTGCTCACCGCCTTCCAGCTGTCGCACTGAGTCAATATTCCCCCTCCGCAATGGAAGCCACGGATATGAAGGGACTGGTGAAAGTATTGGTGGTCGCCGCTCTCGGCGGCGTTGTGCCCCCCATCGTGGCGGCGACCGGGTCAACGGTGCCCGATTGGTTTCATGGTTATTGGCAGATGACGGCCGATGAGGACGGCGGACCGCTGGGAGAGATGATGGAGTTCCGTCCAAACGGAACATATGTCTGGCACGACCCCAACTGCCGCGCGCTCTCGCCGCTACCCTTTCATATCTACGACGGGGACATTTACGTCACTAACATGATCCCTGGCAAAGGGCCTGTGTCGGTCATCTTCCACCCCAGCGCAGACCACCAGCGTTTATCGTTCACTTCGCCACGCACAAAGAACAATGCGTACTACAGGCACCTGACGGGCAATCCCTGCACGAAGTGATCAGCGGAGGTGACGCAAATGCGCGTCACAGTACCCCCGGCAGCAGCGCCCTCACCCGCCGCATGTAGTCCTCATAGCGCGCGCCGAACTGCTCGCGCATCCAGCGCTCTTCCAGCTTCAGCTTGAACCAGAACGACACGCCGACGATGGCGGTGCCGAGCAGGCCGCGCCATTCGCCCAGCGAGAACGTGGTGCCGAGATAGGCCATCAGCAGACCGGTGTAGATCGGGTGGCGCACCCATCGGTACGGGCCGCGCTCGATGAGCTCGTGATCGCGCTTCACCTGCACCACCGCGCTCCAGTTGCGCCCCAGCGTGGCCCGCGCCCAGATCGCGAACGCCACGCCGGCCCACAGCAGCAGCACGCCGAGCAGGGGCAGCCCGTGGCTGGATGGTACGAAGCGTGCGCGCAGCAGCGTGGCCTCGCCACCGCGCCACGGCAGCACCAGCACGGTGCCCACCATCAGCGGCAGCCAGTATTTGAGCAAGCGGGCGAAGAACGGTTCGCTGCGCGCGGTCGACTTCACCGCCCGCGCCTGGATCGCCCAGTACGCGATGAAGACGAACCACCCGGCCTCGATGAGCTTGGCGATGGATGACTGCATGGCGAGCTCTCTCGTTCCTGTCGCGATCGGCACCCGGCGTCACCGGGGCCGGGTGGCGGCTCAAGTTGCAGCTGTCACCCGTATGCCGTGGCGGCGTCAGTCGGCCACATCCGCCACCAGGCGGTCCAGCTCGGCCTTCAGCAGGGCGCCGTTCTGGCGCAGCCAGTCGCGCTGCTCCTGCCAGTGCGGGTAGATCGTCTCGACCAGCGCCCAGAAGCGCGGCGAGTGGTTGCGCACGCGCAGGTGGCACAGCTCGTGCGCCAGCACGTAGCGCAGGGCCGCTGGCGGGGCCAGCGCCAGCGCCAGGTCGAGGTTGATGCGGTCGCGGGTGTCCAGGCTGCCCCACAGGCTTTTCAGCGGACGGATCTTCAGCGCGGTGGGAGCCAGCCCCAGCTGCGGCACGTACTGCGCCAGCCAGCGCGAGACGTCGCGGCGGATCAGCGACTCCAGGTGGGAGGCGAGCAGCCCGCGGGCGACCGGCAAGGCGCGCGTGTGCGGTCGCGGCAACACCAGGGTGAGCACGCCCTCGCCGCTGGCGATGCGCGGATACGGGCCCTCGTCCCAGTCCAGCCACACCCGCTCGCCGCGCAGCGGGATCTCCAGTCCATGGCCGACCCGCAGCGGCGGCAGCGGCTTCACCAACAGGTTCAGCTCGTCCAGCTTCTGCTCCAGCCAGTCGGCGTGGCTGCGCAGGAAGGCGCTGACCTGGGCCGGGTGGGTGCCGCGCGGGTAGCTGACCCGGGCACCCTTGGGGGTGACGGTGAGGCGCAGGCGGCGCGCGCGCGGATGGGCGGCCTTCAGCACGCGGATGGTGCTGCCGCCCGTGGTGGCCAGTTCCAGCCAGTCGCCGTCCAGTTGCTGCGCCATCGGGTCGTGTGCCTGCCGCCTGTGCTGCCGCCGGCGCCGGGGAGCGCCATGGGCCGATTCTGGCAGGGATTGGCGCCGCCGCGGGTGGATTCAAGCGCATGCGGCGCCGGACCGCGTGGCCCGGCGCCGTACGCAGGCGTATGTCAGGCGTCGGCCGGCCGCGGCAGGCCGAACCATTCCTCCAGCTTGGCCAGCAGGCGCTCCAGCTCCAGCGTGAGCAGGGCAAAGCTGGCGTCGGCCTCGGCCGCGGCGTCGGTGTGGCTGTCGCCCATCTCGTCCAGCACCACGTCGAGGAACTTCAGCTTGCGCACGATCAGGTCCTCGCCCAGCACGAAGCTCATGCGGTCGTCGAACACCAGGCCGAGCTGGAACACCTGCTTGCCGTTGCGCAGGTGCTCCTTGATCTCCTCGCTGTCCAGCTCCTGCCGGCGGCACTTGGCGATGGCGCCCGTGGCGCTGCCCGGATCGCGCAGCTCCACCTCGTCGCCCAGCGCCAGGCCAGCCGGCAGGGTGCCGTTGGCGAGCCAGTCGGTCATCAGCACGCGCGGGCCCTCTTCCGGCGCCAGCGGCACGGCGGGGAAGCTGCCCAGCGCCTCGCGGATCTGGGTGAGCGCGTTCTCGGCCGACTTGCGGCTGGAGGTATCGAGCACCAACCAGCCGTGCTTCTTGTCGACGTAGGC
>NZ_DASSVG010000173.1:0-4395 GCF_035706265.1 Ramlibacter sp.
TCCGCCACGCCGGCCATGATGCGCGGGATCTCCGCGCGGGCCCACTCGACCTCCTCGTCGGGCACCTCGAACACCAGTTCGTCGTGCACCTGCATGATCATCTTCGTGCGGCGCTGCTCGCGCTCGAGCCGCTTCTGCACCTCGATCATCGACATCTTGATCAGGTCGGCCGCCGTGCCCTGCATCGGCGCGTTGATCGCCTGGCGCTCGGCGCTGCCGCGCCGCGGGCCGTTCGGTGAATTGATCTCCGGCAGGTACAGGCGCCGGCCGAACACCGTCTCGACGTAGCCGCGGCTCTTGGCCGACAGCCGCGTCTCGTCCATGTACTGCTTCACGCCCGGGTAGCGCTGGAAATAACGCTCGATGTAGTTCTTCGCCGCCGCCGTCTCGATGCCGAGGTTGCGCGCCAGGCCGAAGGCGCTCATGCCGTAGATCAGGCCGAAGTTGATCACCTTCGCATAGCGGCGCTGCTCGCTCGAGACCTGCTCGGGCGGCACGCCGAACACCTCCGACGCGGTGGCGCGGTGCACGTCGAGCGCCTCGCGGAAGGCGCGCAGCAGCGCCTCGTCCTCGCTGATGTGCGCCATGATGCGCAGCTCGATCTGGCTGTAGTCGGCGCTCGCGATCCGGTGCCCCGGCGGCGCGACGAAGGCCTCGCGGATGCGCCGCCCTTCGGCCGTGCGGATCGGGATGTTCTGCAGGTTCGGATCGTTGCTGGAAAGCCGCCCCGTCACCGCCACCGCCTGCGCGTAGTGCGTGTGCACGCGGCCCGTGCGCGGGTGCACCATCTGCGGCAGCGTGTCGGTGTAGGTGCCCTTGAGCTTCGACAGGCTGCGGTGCTCGAGGATGCGCGCCGGCAGCGGATAGTCCTCCGCCAGCTTCTCCAGCACCTCTTCGTCCGTGCTCGGGGCGCCGCTGGCGGTCTTCTTCACCACCGGCAGGCCCTGCTTGGCGAACAGGATCTCGCCGATCTGCTTGGGGCTGCCGAGGTTGAAGGGCTGGCCCGCCAGCTCGTGTGCCTCGCGCTCCAGCTCCATCATGCGCTGGCCCAGCTCGGTGCTCTGCTGCGCAAGCGCCTGCGCATCGATCAGCACGCCGTTGCGCTCCACCCGGTACAGCACCTCGCTGCACTGCATCTCCAGCTCGTAGACGAAGCGCAGCTTCGACTGCTGCTCCAGCCGCGGCCACAGCACGCGGTGCACGTCGATGGTCTGGTCCGAGTCCTCGCAGGAGTATTCGGCCGCCTTGTCGATCGGCACCTGGTTGAAGGTGATCTGGTGCGCGCCCTTGCCGGCGATGGTCTCGTAGTCGATGCCGGTGCGCCCCAGGTGGCGCTCGGCCAGGCTGGCCAGGCTGTGCGGCTTGTGCACTTCCAGCACGTAGCTTTGCAGCATGGTGTCGTGCACGTAGCCCTGCACCTCGATGCCGTGGTTGGCGAACGCGTGGCGGTCGAACTTCACGTGCTGGCCGAGCTTGTGCTTCCCGGCGTTCTCCAGCCAGGGCTTCAGGCGCTGCAGCACCTCGTCGCGCGGCAGCTGGTCGGGCGCGCCCTGGTAGTCGTGCGCCAGCGGGATGTAGCAGGCCAGGCCCGGTTCGGTGCTGAACGACAGGCCCACGATGTTGGCCCGCATCTCGTCGAGCGAATCGGTCTCCGTGTCCAGCGCCACCAGCGCGGCCGCCTCGATGCGCTCCAGCCAGGGCGCCAACTGCTCCCAGGTGAAGATCGTGTCGTAGTGCAGCGTGGTCGCCTGCGACAGGCCGGAGAGGTCCGGCTCGGCGAACAGCCCCGGCGGCGGACGCTCGCCCGGGCCGACGCGCTTCTTCAAGCGGTGCTCCTCGATCAGCTCCGGCGGCACGTCGTGCGTCTCGAGCTGGCGCGCCAGGCCCTTGAAGCCGTAGCGCTCGTAGAAGGCCTTGAGCTGCTCCACGTCCTGGCCGCCGATCGCGATGTCGGCCAGCTCCGGGATACCGGGGATGTGCTCCTTCAGGTCGCAATCGGTGCGGATGGTCAGCAGCTGCCGGCCCTTGGGCAGCCATTCGAGGGCGCGGCGCAGGTTCTCGCCGACGGCGCCCTTCACCTTGTCGGCGTTGGCGATCAGGTTGTCGAGCGAGCCCCACTCCTGCAGCAGCTTCACGGCCGTCTTCGGCCCCACCTTGTCGACGCCCGGCACGTTGTCGACCGCGTCGCCCACCAGCGCCTGGTAGTCCACCATCAGGCGCGGCGGGATGCCGAATTCCGCCTCCACGCCGCGGATGTCGCGCTTCTTGTCGTTCATCGTGTCGATCACGGTGACGTGCTCGTTCACGAGCTGCGACAGGTCCTTGTCGCCGCTGGAGATGATGGTTTCCACCCCGGCGCGGGTGGCCAGGCAGGCCAGCGTGCCGATCACGTCGTCGGCCTCGACGCCGGGCACGTTGAGCACCTTCCATCCGAGCAGCCGCACCACCTCGTGGATCGGGTCGATCTGGGTGCGCAGGTCCGGCGGCATGGGCGAGCGCGTCGCCTTGTACTCGGGGTAGATCTCGTCGCGGAAGGTGGCGCCGGGGGCGTCGAACACGCAGGCCGCGTAGTCCGCCCGCACGTCGCGGCGCAGCTTCTGCAGCATGTTGATCATGCCGCGGATGGCGCCCGTGGCCGGGCTCGCCGGGTCGCCGGGCACCGCCCGCAGGTCGGGCATGGCGTGGAAGGCGCGGTACAGGTAGCTGGAGCCGTCGACCAGCAGCAGCACCTTGGGTTCGGGTTGGGGGACTTCGTCCGTCTCGCTCATAGGACCGGGATTGTGCCCGCCCGCCCCATACAATGCCGGCATGCGCGCGAGTTTCCTCCTGCTAGCCCTGCTGCCCGCCTGCGTCCTCGCGCAGGCGACGATCGAGCGCGACACCGCGGTCGATCCGCGCAAGAACCAGAAGATCGAGCGCATCACCATCGAGGACAAGGGCAACCGCATCGAGGAACTGCGGGTGGGCGGCCAGACGCAGAACGTCACCGTGCAGCCCAAGGCCAACGTGCCGCCCTACGAGATGCAGCCGGACGACATGGGACGCAGCCGCCCCTCCGCCAGCCGCGAGGGCTTCTCCGGGCGCAAGCAGCGCGTCTGGAACGTGCTGGACTTCTAGCATGGCAGTCTTCACCGAAGTCTCGGAAGCCGAGGCCAGCGCGCTCCTGCGCGAGCTGAAGCTGGGCGAACTGCGCGAGCTGCGCGGCATCCAGAGCGGCATCGAGAACACCAACTACTTCGTCACCGCCGAAGACATGTTCGGCGCCCGCGAGTACGTGCTGACGCTGTTCGAGCGCCTCACGTTCGAGCAGCTGCCGTTCTACCTGCACCTGATGAAGCACCTGGCGCAGCACGGCATCCCGGTGCCCGATCCGCAGGCGGACCGCGGCGGCGACATCCTGCTCACGGTGTGCGGCAAGCCGGCGGCGCTGGTCAACAAGCTGGAAGGCCGGCACGAGCTCGCCCCCGGCCCGGACCACTGCGCCCAGGTGGGCGCGATGCTGGCGCGCATGCACCTGGCCGGGCGCGACTACAACCGCCACCAGCCCAACCTGCGCGGCCTCGCGTGGTGGAACGAGACTGTCCCCGTGGTGCTGCCCTTCCTCGACGCGGCCCAGGCCGCCCTGATCCGCGGCGAGCTCGCCTACCAGAACCACGTCGCCGCCAGCGCCGCCTACGCCGCCCTGCCCCGCGGCCCGGTGCATGCCGACCTGTTCCGCGACAACGTGATGTTCGACGAAGGCCGGCTCACCGGCTTCTTCGACTTCTACTTCGCCGGCGTCGACAGCTGGCTGTTCGACGTGGCCGTGTGCCTCAACGACTGGGCGATCGACCTGCCCACCGGCCGCCACGATGCCTCGCGCGCCGCCGCCTTCGTGGAGGCCTATGCGCAGGTGCGGCCGCTGTCGGCGGCCGAGCGCCAGCTGCTGCCCGCCATGCTGCGCGCCGGGGCCTTGCGCTTCTGGATCTCGCGCCTGTGGGATTTCCACCTGCCGCGCGAGGCCTCGCTGCTCCAGCCGCACGACCCCGGCCACTTCGAACGGGTGCTGCGCGAACGCATCGCCCATCCCGTGACCGCCGCCTCGCTCTGAGCCGTGAAACTGAACATCGTCCCCGCGCGCACCGGAGTCCTGTGGGTGAAGCTCGGGATGCGCACCTTCCTGAAGCAGCCGCTGGCGCTCACCGGCCTGTTCTTCATGTACATGGCCGTCGTGCTGGTGCTCTCGCAGCTGCCGCTGGTGGGCTCGCTGCTGGGCGCCATGCTGGTGCCGGCCGCCACCCTGGGGCTGATGGCCGCCACGGCCGAAGCCGAAAGCGGCCGCTTCCCCATGCCCACGGTGCTGGTGAGCGCTTTCCGCGCCGGCCGCCAGCGCGACCGCGCCATGCTGCTGCTGGG
>NZ_DASSVG010000174.1:0-2510 GCF_035706265.1 Ramlibacter sp.
CGGCAGGCGGCGACGTCGCGGCAGTAGAGCCGGCAGGCCCCCGAAACGCACACGGCCCCGCGTGGGGCCGTGTGACAACAGGTTCGCTGGCAGTCCGGCGCGGTCGCCATCGCCTGCCTCGGGTCATGCCGCGAAGAGCGCGCGCATCTTCTTCATCGCGTTGGCTTCCACCTGGCGGATGCGCTCGGCGGAAACGCCGTACTCGTCGGCCAGATCCTGCAGCGTGGCCTTGTTCTCGTCGTCCAGCCAGCGACGCTGGATGATGTCGCGCGAGCGGGCGTCCAGGTGGCCCAGCGCATCGGTCAGCGTCTGCAACTGGCTGTCGGCCTGGTCTTCGTCGGCCACGTTCTCGTATGGGTCGGCGCCGTGGTCGATCAGGAACGCGGCGGGTGCCGGCTTGGCGTCGTCGTCGGCATCCACCGGCGCCTCGAAGCCCACGTCGCGGCCGGAGAGCCGCGACTCCATCTCGCGCACGGTCGCCTCCGGCACGCCGAGGTCCTTCGCCACCGTGCTCACCTCGGCGGCGTTCATCCAGCCCAGGCGCTTCTTGCTCTTGCGCAGGTTGAAGAACAGCTTGCGCTGCGCCTTGGTGGTGGCGACCTTCACGATGCGCCAGTTCTTCAGGATGAACTCGTGCATCTCCGCGCGAATCCAGTGCACGGCGAAGCTGACCAGGCGCACGCCCATGTCGGGGTCGAAGCGCTTGACCGCCTTCATCAGGCCGATGTTGCCTTCCTGGATCAGGTCGGCGAGCTGCAGGCCGTAGCCGGAATAGCCGCGCGCCACGTGCACCACGAAGCGCAGGTGCGACATCACCAGCTTCTTGGCCGCGTCCAGGTTGTCCTGCTGCAGGTAGTCGCGCGAGAGCGCCTGCTCCTCCTCCACGCTGAGCACCGGGATGCGGTGCACCGCGGAGATGTAGGCATCCAGGCTGCCGACCACGCTGG
Source organism: Ramlibacter sp. (assembly GCF_035706265.1). Taxonomy (GTDB): domain Bacteria; phylum Pseudomonadota; class Gammaproteobacteria; order Burkholderiales; family Burkholderiaceae_C; genus Ramlibacter. The sequence continues at coordinate 948 of NZ_DASSVG010000174.1, forward strand.
GCAAGGGGAAGTTGGCGGTCACCAGGGCTTGGGACATGGGTGAAACCTCCTGCAAGACGTCAAAGTTTAGCACTCGGGTTCTTGGAGTGCTAAACCGCGCATTGGTTCGATCCGGAAGAAACCCGGGCCTTAATGAACTATATAGTACAGATATTTCGCCGGATTGTCCAGACCCTCTCCCCACCCCATGCGGCCGGCCGGGGCGCGGTTCAAGCCCCGCCGTCGCCGCTGCCCGGCTGCCCGGCCTGCAGGTCGCGGCGCGGCGGCAGCGACCAGTCGATCGGCGGCTCGCCGCGGTCCTGCAGATAACGGTTGGCGGCGGCGAAATGCCCGCAGCCGAGGAAGCCGCGATGGGCCGACAGTGGCGAGGGATGCACCGCCTTCAGCACGCAGTGGCGGCGGGTGTCGATCAGCTGGCCCTTGCGCTGCGCGTACGAGCCCCACAGCAGGAACACCAGGCCCTCGCGCTCGCGATTGAGCGCATCGATCGCCGCATCGGTGAAGCCTTCCCAGCCGCGGTTGGCGTGGGCGCCGGCCCGGCCCTCCTCCACCGTCAGCACGCTGTTGAGCAGCAGCACGCCGCGCTCGGCCCACGGCGTGAGGCAGCCGTGGTCCGGCCGCGGGATGCCCGGCTCGCGCTGGATCTCCTTGAAGATATTCTCCAGCGACGGCGGCACCCGCACGCCGGGACGCACCGAGAAGCACAGGCCGTGGGCCTGGCCGGCGCCGTGATACGGGTCCTGGCCCAGGATCACCACCCGCACCGCGTGGAACGGGGTGTGCTCAAACGCCGCGAAGATCTGCGGCCCGGGCGGGTAAATGCGCTTGCCTTCCTGCTTCTCCTCGCGCAGGAAGGCGGCCAGCGCCTGCATTTCCGGCCGCAGCAGGTAATCGCCGAGGCGCGCCTTCCACGACGGCTCCAGCCGGATCGGATGCCCGCTCATGCGTCCCGGTCGGCCTGCTCGCGCTCGCGCAGGTGGCGCGCCACGCGCAGCTGGAACAGCAGCTTGGTGATCAGCAGTTTTTCCTCGACCGGCTTCTCCACCAGGTCGTTGGCGCCGGCGCGGATCAGCGCGGTCTGGTTGGCGGGGTTCTCGTCGCCGGTCATGACCAGCACCGGCAGGCGGCCCTTGCCGTAGCCGAACACGTTGCGGATATGCTCGAGCAGGTCGCCGCCGGTCAGCTCCCCTTTCAGGCTGACGTCGGTGAGCACCACGTCGGCACCGATCCAGCCCAGCGCGCGGTCGGTTTCCAGCAGGGCGATCGCGTCCTCCACGCTGACCACGTGGCGCACGGTCAGGCCGATCTTCTCCAGCATCCGCCGCGTGGCCAGCGCCACCACGCGGCTGTCCTCCACGTACAGCACGCTGCCCTCGGCGCTGGCCTGCGGGCTGACGTCGCCGCGGATGAACTCGGCCAGCGCCTGGAAGCCCAGCGCCTTGTCGAAGTAGTCGGTGACGTGCTCGCCCAGCGAACGCCGGTACAGACGGGAATCCACGTCGCCGGACACCACCACGATCGGCACGTAGGCCTGCGGGGCGGATTCGCGCACGTAGCGCGCCA
>NZ_DASSVG010000175.1:0-2130 GCF_035706265.1 Ramlibacter sp.
CCCGGGCCGCGGCGCTGGGGATCGCGCAGGATTGCGTCGCGGCCGACCAGCTCGAGGAGACCGCGCGGGGGCTGGCGCAGCGCATCGCCGGCGTCCCGGCGCCGGCGCTGGCCGCCTGCAAGCGCTGCATCACGGCCGCCATCGACGGCGGTGAAGACGGTTACGAAGCGGAAGTCGAGGGCACCACCATGCTGTATGCGCAGGCCGAGAGCCAGGCGCTGGTGCGCCGCTTTCTCGCCGGGTGAGGAGACACGCATGTACCACGACCAGGGCTGGCTCGAATGGCCCTTTCTCGAGCCGCACCACCGCGCGCTCGCCCGCGAGCTCGAAGGCTGGTGCACCACGCAGCTGCCGCACGGCCATCCGGAGGACGTCGATGCGGCCTGCCGATCACTGGTGCGCCAGCTGGGCGCGGCGGGCTGGCTGCGCTACACGGTGGGCGGCGTCGCCTGCGGCGGCGCGGCCGAGACCATCGACACCCGCGCGCTGTGCCTGCTGCGCGAGACCTTCGCGCGCCATTCGGGGCTGGCCGACTTCGCCTTCGCGATGCAGGGGCTGGGCTCCGGAGCGATCACGCTGCACGGCACGCCGGCGCAGAAGAAGCGCTACCTGACCCGCGTGGCCACCGGCGAGGCCATCCCGGCCTTCGCGCTCTCGGAGCCCGATTCCGGCTCCGACGTGGCCGCGATGAAATGCGCAGCGCGCGCCGAAGGCGATACCTACGTCCTCGATGGCGAGAAGACGTGGATCTCCAACGGCGGCATCGCGGACTTGTACGTGGTGTTCGCGCGCACGGGGGAGGGGCACGGCTCGCGCGGGCTGTCGGCCTTCATCGTGGAGGCGGGAACACCGGGCTTCGAGATCGCGCAACGTATTCCCGTGATCGCGCCGCATCCGCTCGCGCGCCTGCGTTTCAGCAACTGCCGCATTCCGGCGGCGCAGCGCCTGGGCGACGCGGGGCAGGGCTTCCGGATCGCGATGCAGACGCTGGACATCTTCCGCACTTCGGTGGCCGCCGCGGCGCTGGGCTTCGCGCGCCGGGCGCTGGCCGAGGCGCTGGCGCGCGCCACCACGCGCAGGATGTTCGACCAGCTGCTGTCCGATTTCCAGATCACGCAGGTGAAGCTGGCCACCATGGCCACCGGCATCGACAGTGCGGCTTTGCTCACCTACCGCGCGGCCTGGCTGCGAGACCAGGGCCGCAAGGTCACGCGCGAGGCCGCGATGGCGAAGATGCAGGCCACCGAGACGGCGCAGCAGGTGATCGATGCCGCCGTGCAGGTGTGGGGCGGGCTCGGTGTCGTCTCCGGGCATCCGGTGGAGCGGCTGTACCGCGAGATCCGCGCGCTGCGCATCTACGAGGGCGCCACCGAGGTGCAGCAGCTGATCATCGCGCGCCAGACGCTCGACGCCTTCCGCTCCGAGGCGCGCTGAAGGTGGACAATCCCGGCATGGCTTTGCAGGTTGTCAGCAAGGTGGAAGTGCCGGAACTGGTGGAGAAGCGCCGCCGCCAGATCATGCAGGCGGCGATCGAGCTGTACGGACGCCAGGGCTACCACGTCACCACCATCCGCGAGGTGGCCCAGCGCGCGAACGTGAGCGTGGGGCTGATCTACCAGTACGTCAGCGACAAGGAGGACGTGCTCTTCCTCGCGCTGGTGGAGGTGCTCGATTCCTACCTGCGCGAGATCCCGCGCGCGCTGGAGGGGCTCACCGATCCGATGGAGCGCTTCCGCGCCGCGGTGCTTGCCTACGGGCGCGTGATCGACGAGCGCATCGAGGCCACGCTGCTGGTGTACCGCGAGACCAAGTCGCTCGGCCGCCAGCGCCGCGAGCTGCTCAAGGCCAAGGAGATCGCGAGCAACCAGCTGATCTCCGGCTGCATCGACGACTGCATCCGCGCCGGCCTGTTCGCCGAAGTGGACGTGGAGATGCTCACGTACATGATCGTCATGTTCTGCCACGCCTGGGCCCTGAAGTCCTGGCGCTTCCGCGGGCGGTTGACGATCGCGCAGTATGTGGATCGCGGGCTTCAAGTCATGCTGCAGCCAGTGGCGACTTCGCGTGGCACGAACATGGCTGGCGCGAAGCAATCCCGTAGGCTGGCGCTGAGAGCGAAGCCGAAGCCCA
>NZ_DASSVG010000176.1:0-4289 GCF_035706265.1 Ramlibacter sp.
AGGATCATCGGCGCATCGGGTAGGCGCGGGCGAGCAACAGGTAGAGGACGGCGCCGAAGGCGAGGATGGCGCTGGCGATCCAGAGCGACAGCGCGAAGCCGCGGGCGGCGTTGCCGCTGCGCGCCACCAGCCAGGCAGCCAGCGGCGGGCCGGCGATCTGGCCCACGCCGTACATCGCGGTGAGCAGTCCCATGGTGCTCGCCGGCTGCACCGGCCGCACGCGCCGCACTTCCTGCATCGCGAAGAAGGTGATGGCCGTGAAGGGCAGCCCCAGCAGAACGCTCCCGATTGCGAAACCGGCCGGCGTGGGCGACACCACGCTGGCCGCCACGCCGACGGCCTGGATGGCGTAGCAGGCCGCCAGCCGCAGGCGCAGGTCGCCGGCCGAGCGCAGGCGTGACGCGAGCACCGCGCCGGCCATGACGCCGACGCCGAACAGGGGCCAGAACAGGTCCAGCGCGCGCGAATCGGGCATGGCCTGGCGCGCGATCACTGGCAGGAAGGTCGCCGTGATGATGTAGCCGATGCCGGCGAGCCCGTACGCGAAGCCCAGGAGGCCCAGCTCGAAGCCGCCGGCCGTGGCCGCCACCGGCTTCGCGGCTGCCGCACCGGCGGCCGTGACCGCCGGCGCGGGCACCGCGTTGCGGCCATCGAACACCTTCCAGGCCAGCGCGGTCAACATGGCGGCCAGTACGGCGAAGGTCAGCCAGCCGGCAGCCGCGTGCGCGCCCACCGCGACCAGCCCGGTGGCGGCCAGCCCGCTCGCCACGATGCCGGCGCCGGGGCCGACGTAGATCAGCGCCCCCATGGCCGGCTCGTTGCGGCGCGCGAGCTGCTCCAGGCACCAGGAGGACGTGTAGAGGAAGGCGACCGCGCTGCCCACGCCCGCTGCGAAGCGCAGCGCCGCCCAGGCCGCGGGCAGCTCGAAGGCCATGCCCAGGGTGAGGAGCACCGTGGCCACCAGCGAGGCGCGCACCAGGCAGGGCGCGTTCACCGCCGGCGCCCACCCGAGCCGGCGCGCGATCCAGGGCTGGAAGGTGCAGGCGAGCGCGCCCAGGAGGTAACCGAGGTAGTTCGCGCTGGCCAGCAGGCTGGCGCCGGCGATGCCGACGCTGCCTTCGGCCATCATCATCGGCAGCAGGGGCGTGAAGGCGAAGCGGCCGATGCCCATGGCGACGCCGAGGGAGACGAGGCCGGCCAGGGCGATGGCGAAGGGGCTCGGGATGCGGTGGGAGGCTTGCATTGCGCGGCGCAAGTATGCGGCATCGGCCGACGCGGGCCCGGCGCCGCTGCCGCTACCATCACGCCCCATGAAAATCATGCTCGCGCTGCGACCGTGCAGCCCCGGCCTCGCCCAGCGCCTGGCGGCGGACGATGCCCTGGCCCGCGCCCTCGGCGCCAAGGCGCATCCGGCCCTCGGCTTCCTGTTCCCCAAGTTCTTCGATGCCTCCGGGCCCGTGCTGCCGCGGCTGCTGGAACTCGCCGGCGGCGAGCCCGTGAGCTTCCTGCGCGAGATGCAGTGCAGCCCCGCGGACCTGGCGGCCTCCAGCCACTTCGAGGCGGTCTGCCGCTCCACGATCGCGCAGACGCGGGCCGATTCCAAGGCCACGATGGCGGCCTACCACGCCGACACGCTGCATCCCACCGCCAGCCGCTGGTCGGTGCGGCTGCCGCAGAAGATCTACTTGAGCAAGCCGGTTGCCGGCACCGCCATCAGCCACGTCGACGACTGGACCGGCGAGTACGTGCTGGGGCCGCAGGCCGCCGCGGCCTTGCGCGAAAGCGGCCTCACGGGGTTCGAGCTGCGCCCGCTGCTGCATGCCGACAGCGGCAGCGGCCACGAAGGGGGGCAGCACCTGGTCGCGCGCACCCTGCTGCCCGCGGCGCTGGAGGACGCGACCACTTTCGAGACCTTCGACGACGGCCCGCGCCAGCCTTCGACGCCGCGCCGCTATGGCCTGCTGAGCTATGCCGCCGGGGCCCTGGAAGACAGCCCGGACCTGGCCCGCACCGCTGAGCCCTGGGGCGCCTGGCGCACGCCGGTGTGGATCGTGCACCAGCGGGCGCGCGAGTGGTTCGATGCCGCGCAGGTGCGGGGCTGGAAGTTCCAGCCGGTGCTGCAGCAGGGCAGCCGCCTGCATGCGGAGCACACGCAGAAGTGGGAGGACGTGCTGGGACGGCTGCGCGAGGCGGGCGCTTCGGTCCTGGCTTAGCGCGCGACCAGCACCGGGATCGGCGACTCCGCCACCACCTTGCTGGCGACGCTGCCCAGCATCAGGCGCGCGACGCCCGTGCGGCCGTGCGAGCCGACGACGATCAGGTCGGCATCGACCTGGCGGGCCGATTGCACGATTCCCGTCGCCGCGGCGACATCCTCGGCCAGCCGGGCCTGGAATTCGACCGCCGGCGCCTTCTCGCACAGCGCGGCCACCTTGCTGTGGGCCTCGGCGGCGTGCTGCAGGGCGGCCGACATGTAGGCCTGGAAGCCGAGCGGGTTGGCCTCGCCGACGCCGAGGTAGGGATACGGATCGACCACGTACAGCGCGGTGAGCCGCGCCTGGTGCACGCGGGCCAGCTCCACGGCCAACTGGGCGGCGTGCTCGGAAGCGGAAGAGCCGTCGGTGGCGAAAAGGATGTGGCGGAACATGCAGGGCCTCCTTTGTTGACGATTGTAGGACCGCGTGTTGCGGCGGGGGCAACGTGGCGATTGACGTGAGTCAAGCCGCCCGACGGGGTCGGAGTCACCATCCCGCCATCGTATCCCGAGGAATTTCCATGAGCCGTTTCCAGCCCGAGCCGCTCGCCCCGGGCGAACTGGGGCGCAGCTCCGCCAACGAGTCGAGCATCGCCTCGCTGCCGGAGACGGATGCCGGCGCCGCGCCGGAAACGCCCCTGAATTCCTTCACCCGCTGCCACCTCGGCATCGTCACCCAGCTCGAAGGCACGGCGCGCCTGCCGGAACTGGTGGACGTGGCCAACCACGCGCGCCACATGGCGCAGACCACGCTGGACCTGTTCCGCCAGACCATCATCCCGCACCACGCGGAGGAGGAGGCGGAGCTGTTCCCCGCCGTGCTGCAAAGCGCCAACGCCGCCGAGCGCAAGGCCGTGCGCGGGATGGTGGAGCGGCTCACCGCCGAACACCGCGAGGTGGAAGGCCTGTGGAAGCGCCTGGAGCCTTCGGTGCGCGCGGCCGCACGCGGCAACCGCAGCGAGGTCGACGCGGAGGTGATGGAGGAGATGGTGCGCGCCTTCCTGCGCCACGCCCGCTACGAGGAGACGGTGTTCCTGCCGCTGGCCGAACGCATCCTCGGGCGCAACGGCAACCACATGGCGGCCCTGGGCCTGGCGCTGCACCTGCGCCACGTGCCGCAAGTCGTGGGCTACATCTAGGAGCCTTCCGGGGCCCCTCCGCTTGTGGCGCGGCGGCCGCGACGCTAGCATCCGAAAGGCCGCAGCGGGCGGCCGGAGGTGTTCATGCCGCAGCTCATTGCCAGCGTGAAGGGGGTCGAGGTCAAGCACGTGTTCCTGCACAAGGACCGGACGACGCTCGGACGCAAGCCGGACAACGACATCGTGCTGGATACGATGGTCGTGAGCGGCCGGCACTGCGCCTTCGAGCTCGAAAACGTGGCCGACGTCTACCTGCAGGACCTGGGGAGCACCAACGGCACCTACGTCAACGACCGCATGGTCAAGGAGCGCACCCGCCTGCACGATGGCGACGTGATCGCCATCGGCCCCTACCGCATCAAGTACCTGCAGGCGAGCGAGGAGCCCACCAGCGCCTTCGGCGGCACCCAGATGAACAGCCTCGATCCGCCGCAGCAGCACGCCAGCTTCTCGGTGGAGAACGGCTCCTCCGCGGGGCTGGAGATGCCGGTGGTGAAGGCCGTCACCACCTTCGGCAAGCCGGGCGTCTGCGTGGTCTCGGTGGCGCACCGGCGCGGCGGCTTCTTCGTCACGCACCTGGCGGGCGGCACCACCCCGCTGCTCAATGGCACGGCCGTCGGCGCCGACCCGGTGCAGCTGACCGACGCTGACACCCTGGAGCTGGGAGGCACGCGCCTGCGCTTCCAGCTCAGGGAATGAAGCACAATGGTCCCATGGGCCTGATCGACCGCATATTCAAGAACAGCCCCCCCGGCAAGGAGGAGAAGAAGCTCGGGCCGGCGACGCAGTCCAGCACCCAGTTCTACGAGGACGATCCGGACGGCGACACCCAGACCGGCCGCAACGCGCCGCGGCGCGAGCTGGTGCAGGTGATCCTGCGCGACACCATGCGCAAG
>NZ_DASSVG010000177.1:0-4308 GCF_035706265.1 Ramlibacter sp.
CGCCAACCCCAACACCAACAGCACCTTCCTGGGCGTGTCGGTCGTCTATCACATGCAATGACGCGCCCGCGGCGGGGCGCGTTCCCCGCTCAGGAAGCCTTGTAAGGCACCACCAGCTGGCGCTGCTCGCCCAGGCCCTCGATTCCCAGCGTCATCACGTCGCCCTTCTTCAGGTACTTCGGCGGCTTCATGCCCAGGCCCACGCCGGGCGGCGTGCCGGTGGTGATCACGTCGCCGGGCTCCAGCGTCATGAAGTGGCTGCAGTAGCTCACGAGCTTGGCGCAGCTGAAGATCATCGTGCGCGTGTTGCCCGTCTGCATGCGCTGGCCGTTCACGTCCAGCCACATGCCCAGGCGCTGCACGTTCGGGATCTCGTCGGCGGTCACCAGCCAGGGGCCGATCGGGCCGAAGGTGTCGCAGCCCTTGCCCTTGTCCCACTGCGAACCGCGTTCGAGCTGGAACTCGCGCTCGCTCACGTCGTTGCAGATGGTGTAGCCCGCCACGTGCGCGAGCGCCCTGGTCGTGGGAACGTAGCGCGCCGTGGTGCCGATCACCACGCCGAGCTCCACCTCCCAGTCGGTCTTCACCGAGCCGCGCGGCAGCATCACCGGGTCGTTCGGTCCCTGGATGCAGCTCGTGGCCTTCATGAACACGATCGGCTCCGGCGGGATCGGCATGTTCGATTCGGCCGCGTGGTCGGAGTAGTTCAGGCCGATGGCGATGAACTTGGGCACCCGCGCCACCGGGCAGCCGAAGCGGGGATTGCCGCGCACCGCCGGCAGCTTCGCCGGGTTCACCTTGCGGATGCGGGTCAGCCCGACCTGCCCCAGTTGCTCGGGGCCGATGTCGGGCACCACGCTGCTCAGGTCGCGCAGCTTGCCTTCCGCATCGATGAGGCCCGGCTTTTCCTTGCCGGGCTTGCCATAGCGCACCAGTTTCATTTTTCTTCCTTCGTTGTTTTCAGTACGTCGAGCGCCCGCCCGAGAGGTCGAACACGGCGCCGGTGGAAAACGAGCACTCCTCCGTGCACAGCCAGGCCACCAGCGCCGCGATCTCCTCCGGCGTGCCGAAGCGGCCCATGGGGATCTTGGAGAGCATGAACTGGATGTGCTCGGGGCTCATCTGGTCGAAGATCGCCGTCTTCACCGCCGCCGGCGTCACGCAGTTGACGCGCACGCCGCTGTCGGCCAGTTCCTTGCCCAGGGACTTGGTCAGGGCGATCACCGCCGCCTTGCTCGCGCTGTAGGCGCTGGCGTTCGGGTTGCCGTCCTTGCCGGCCACCGAGGCGATGTTGACGATGCGGCCGTAGTTCGCCGCCCGCATGGACGGCACCACCTCGCGGCAGCAGAGGAACAGGCCGGTGAGGTTCACGTCCATCACCTGGCGCCAGGCATCCACCGGGTACTCCCACACCTTCGTGTTGGGCCCGGTGATGCCGGCGCTGTTGACGAGCGCGTCGATGCGCGGGTTGCGCGCCAGCGTCGCCTGCACGGCGGCGCGCACCGAGTCCTCGCTCGCCACGTCGACCACCACGTAGCCGTGCGCCGCCCCGAGCTCGCGGGCCGCGCGCGCGGCCGCTTCCTCGTCGCGGTCCCACACCGTGACGCGGCCGCCGGAGGCCACCAGGCGCTGCGCGATCGCGAGGCCGAGCCCTGCGGCGCCGCCAGTGACGACCGCGTGGCGGTCGCGGAAATCGAGCTGGTTCATAGCGTGATGCCTCCGTCCACCGAATAGGCCTGGCCGGTGACGAAGGCCGCTTCGTCGCTGGCGAGGAACACCACCAGCGGCGCGATCTCCTCGGCGGTGGCGAGCCGTCCCATCGGCTGGCGCGCGACGAAGGCCTTGCGCGCCTCCACCGGATCGGCGTTGGCGTTGATGCGGTCCTGCAGCGAAGGCGTGTCCACGGTGCCGGGGCAGATCGCGTTGCAGCGGATGCCGTGCGCCACGTAGTCGGCCGCGACGCTCTTGGTCAGACCGATCACGGCGGCCTTGGTGGTGCCGTAGATGAAGCGGTTAGGCAGCCCCTTGATGCTGCTGCACACGCTGGCCATGTTGATGATGCTGCCCTTGCCCGCGCCGCCCGCGTTCTGCAGCATGCGCGGCAGCGCGGCCTGGATGGCCCAGAACTGCGAGCGCACGTTGAGGTTGAGCGCGAAGTTCCATTCCTCGTCGGTGGCCTGCAGCACGGTGCCGCCATGGACGAAGCCGGCGCAGTTGAACAGGACATTGAGCGCCGGCATCGCGCCGATCACGCGCGCGAGCGCGGCCTTGTCCAGCACGTCGAGCTGCACGCAGCGGATGCCTTCCACGCCCTCGTAGCTGTCCAACAGGCGGGGATCGACATCGGTGGCCCACACCTGCGCGCCTTCGGCCGCGAGGGCCAGCGCACTGGCGCGGCCGATGCCCTGCCCGGCCGCGGTGACGAGGGCGGTCTTGCCCTGGAGTCGCATTTTCTTGATCCTCCTCAAGGAACGGACGCCGCGGTCCGCGCGCCGGCGCAGCCCTGCGCCTGCGATGACCACTATGGAGCTACGGGAACATCCCGATGCGTGGCGACGCTCCGAGGCCGGATATTAATTGGCCTGACCACTTGGCCAATCCGTAGCAACCCGTGCCGCTGCAGACCGTCGAATCGAACCGCCTGTACCGCCAGATCGCGGAGCAGCTGCGCGGACTGATCGCGCAGGGCGAGTTTGCCGCAGGAACGCGGCTGCCCGCCGAACGCGATCTCGCCCGCCAGCTCGGCGTTAGCCGGCCCTCGGTGCGCGAGGCGCTGATCGCCCTCGAGGTCGAGGGCTGGGTCGAGGTGCGCACCGGCTCCGGCATCTACGTGCAGCCGCCCCGGCGGCGAACCACCACGATCACGACGCGCAGCGCCGGCGCCAAGGATACCGAAGGCGCCGAATGGGGCCCGCTGCAACTGATGCAAGCGCGCGAACTGGTCGAAGCCGAAGTGGCCGCGCTGGCCGCGCGCAACGCGCGCAGGCCGCAGATCGCGCAGATCGCCCAGGCCGTTGCCCAGATGCGCGAGGAAGCCGCCGCCGGCGTCGAGCCGCGCGCCGGCGACGAGGCCTTCCACACCGCCGTGGCGCAGGCCTGCGGCAACGAGGTGCTGGCCGACACGGTGCGCAGCTACTGGAGCGCGCGCCACGGCCCCCTCTTCCTGCGCCTGGGCGACTATTTCGAGAACCCCGCGTCGTGGAGCGCCGCCCTGGTGGAACACGACGCGGTGCTGGAGGCGATCCGCGCCCGCGATGCCGCCGCGGCGCGCGCCGCGATGCAGCAGCACCTGAAGAAGGCGACCGGCCGCTACAGCGCAAGCTGGCGCCGCGCCAACCATTCCTGAAGCCAAAGCAACCGTCCCAAGGAGACTCTCCATGAGCAAACGCCTCACCGTCAAACTCATCGCGGCCTGCGCCCTGGCCGCCGCCGTCGCCGGCCCGGCCTTCGCGCAGACGAAGCTGAAGTGGGCCCACGTGTACGAGACCTCGGAGCCCTTCCACAAGTGGTCGGTCTGGGCCGGCGAGGAGATCAAGAAGCGCACCAACGGCCGCTACGAGGTGCAGGTGTTCCCGGCCTCCACGCTGGGCAAGGAATCGGACATCAACCAGGGCCTGCAGCTGGGCACCGTGGACATCATCCTCAGCGGCGCCAGCTTCGCCGCCCGCAGCTACCAGCCCCTGGCGATCTCCTACTTCCCGTTCATCTTCCGCGACGCCGAGCACCAGCTGAAGTACGCCAGGAGCGACGTCTTCAAGGAACTCGCCGCCGGCTACGACAAGGCCAGCGGCAACCACATCGTGGCCCTCAACTACTACGGCGCGCGCCACGTCACTTCCAACAAGACGATCACCAAGCCCGAGGACATGAAGGGCCTGAAGATCCGCGTGCCGGACGCGCCGGCCTACCTGGCCTTCCCGAAGTCGCTGGGCGCCAACCCGACGCCGATCGCCTTCGCCGAGGTCTACCTGGCCCTGCAGAACGGCACCGTGGAAGCGCAGGAGAACCCGCTGCCCACCATCGAGGCCAAGAAGTTCTTCGAGGTGCAGAAGAACATCTCGCTCACCGGCCACATCGTCGACTCGCTGCTGACGATCGTCTCCGGCAGCGTGTGGAACAAGCTCTCGGACGCCGACAAGAAGATCTTCACCGAGGTGATGCAGGAAGCCGCCGACAAGACCGGCCGCGAGATCATCGCTTCCGAGACGCGCCTGGTCGACGAGTTCAAGAAGAAGGGCAACAACGTCATCGCGGTGGACAAGAACGCCTTCCGGCAAGCGGTGCTGAAGGCCACCAAGCCCACCGACC
>NZ_DASSVG010000178.1:0-2101 GCF_035706265.1 Ramlibacter sp.
CCTGCACCGTGTGGATGCGGCCCTCGCGCGGGATGAACCAGGCGTGGGCCGGGCCGCGGAGCGCGGGCTCCAGCTCGCGCAGCTGCTGCGGGTCGAGCGGCTGGATCCAGGGACCGTCCGCACCGTCATTCCCGCGCCCCACCCCGTCATCCCCGCGCAGGCGAGGGTCCAGTGCCCGCACCTTCTCCTGCAGCAGATCCATCACCCGCCGCGCCGCGCCTTCGTCCCCGCGGTGCGCCACCAGCAGGCTGCCTTCGCGCCCGAATTCCACCGGCACGTCCAGCTGCGCCAGGATCTGCGGCCACAGCGCGAGCGAGCGCACGCCCAGCGCGAACACGCCTTCGTCGGCGCACTCCAGCTCCGCCACCGGGCTGAGCATGCCGGCGGCCGTCCAGCCGGCGGCGCCGCGCGCTTCCGGGTGCGGGGCCGGGTCGAACACGTGCACTTCGTGGCCTGCGCGCGCGAGCTGCAGCGCGAGCAGGCGGCCCAGCAGGCCGGCGCCGGCAATGCCGATCTTCATCGGAGCGTGCCGAAGGGGAAGGAAAGACGGGGAAGGAGATGCATGCGGCCAGCCCTTTCGCGAAACAAGCGGTGCTCCGGAGGGGATGGCGGACGGCTGCGGCCCTGAGGGAGGCCTGGCCCGACAAGCTCTTCTTACGCCGGTACGAACCGGTTCAAGTTCACGGGTTTGGTGTTGCCATCTCAGCGAAGGCGGCCTGCGGCCGTTCGCACCCCGGAGCGAGGGCAAGTATACCCCCGGGTTCTTCTTTTCCCTCGCCCGCAGGAGGAGGAAAGGAAAGTCCGTAGAGTCGCGGGCAAGGAGACGCAAGATGCAGAAGAAGACCTTCCACCTGCGCATCAACGGCGCCGAGCGCACCGTGGAGGCGGAGGAAGACGCCCCGCTGCTCGACGTGCTGCGCAACGCGCTGGGCCTCGTCGGCACGCGCTTCGGCTGCGGCGCGGGCGAGTGCGGCGCCTGCCACGTGCTGCTCGATGGCGTCTCGGTGCCTGCCTGCGACACGCCGATCGCGGCGGTGCAGGGCCGCGCGATCGTGACGGTGGAAGGCCTGTCCGACGACCAGGGCCGGCCCGGCGCGCTGCAGCAGGCCTTCCTCGACGAACAGGCCGGCCAGTGCGGCTACTGCCTCTCGGGCATCCTCGCCAGCGCCACCGCGCTGCTGGCGCGCGTGCCGCAACCGAGCGAAGCGCAGGTGCGCGCGGCGCTCGACCCGCACCTGTGCCGCTGCGGCGCGCACAACCGCATCGTGCGCGCCGTGCTGCGCGCCGCGCAGGCGGGAGCCGTCGCATGAGCGAACTTCCCCCCAGCCTGAAGGCGAATCCGCGCCTGTCGCAGTGGCTCGCGGTCCGGCCCGAAGGCCGCGTCGAGGTGCGCAGCGGCAAGGTCGAACTGGGCCAGGGCATCACCACCGCGCTCGCGCGCATCGTGGCGCAGGAGCTCGACGTGGACCCGGGTCGCATCGACATGCGGCCCGCCAGCACGGCCGGCTCGCCGAACGAGGGCTTCACCTCCGGCAGCCTCTCGGTGCAGCACTCCGGCAGCGCGCTGCGCCAGGTGTGCGCCGAGGCGCGCGACATCTACCTGCATGCGGCCGCCCAGCGCCTCGAAGTGGCCGTCGACGACCTGCAGGTGCACGATGGCGAGATCCAGGTACGCGGCGTGCCGACGCTGCGCACCAGCTACTGGGAACTGGCCGACCCGGCGCTGCTGGAGCGCGAGGCCGATGGCCGCGCGCAGCCGAAGCCGGCAATCGACTCCGAGACGCAAGAGCTCCTGCGCCTGGACCTGCCCGACAAGGTGCTGGGCCGCCCCGCCTTCCTCCACGATGTCGTGTTGCCCGGCCTGCTGTACGCGCGCGTCGCCCACCCGCCTTCGCCCGGCGCCGTGCTGCGCGAAGTGGACAGCGCGGCCGTCGAGGCGCTGGCGGGCGTCGTCCGCGTGGTGCGCGACGGCAGCTTCCTGGGCGTGATCGCCGAGGACGACCACGCCGCCGACCGCGCGCTGCGCAAGCTGAAGGCGCTGGCGCGCTGGAGCGAGCGCGAGAGCCTGCCGGACGCGGACGACCTGCCGGCGTTCCTGCGT
>NZ_DASSVG010000179.1:0-4794 GCF_035706265.1 Ramlibacter sp.
GACGGCGATGGCGCCGCCGTTGACGTTCAGGCGGTCGGCGGGGATGCCCAGCCGGTCGCGGCAGTAGATCACCTGCACGGCGAAGGCCTCGTTCAGCTCCCACAGGTCGATGTCGTCCACCTTCAGGCCGAGGCGCTGCAGCACCTTGGGCACCGCGAACACCGGGCCGATGCCCATCTCGTCCGGCTCGCAGCCGGCCACCGCGAAGCCGAGGAAGCGGCCCAGGGGCCTGAGGTTGTTGCGGCTCGCGTATTCCTCGCTCACCACCACGCAGGCGCCGGCGCCATCGGAGAACTGGCTGGCATTGCCGGCGGCGATCACGCCGCCGGGCAGTGCCGGCTTGATGCCGCTGATGCCTTCCTTGGTCGTGCCCGGGCGCAGGCCTTCGTCCTGCGACGCCGTCACTTCCTTCGTCATCAGCCCCATCACCGGGTCGGCCACGCCGGCCTTCACCGTGATCGGCGCGATCTCGTCCTTGAACTTGCCGGCTTCCTGCGCGGCGCAGGCCTTCTGCTGGCTGGCCGCGCCGTATTCGTCCATCTGGTCGCGCGAGATGTTGTAGCGCTTGGCGACCTGCTCCGCCGTCTGCAGCATCGTCCAGTAGATCTCGGGCTTCTTGGCCATCAGCGCCGGGTCGCGCAGCATGTGCTGGTTCATCTCCTGCTGCACGCAGGAAATGCTCTCCACGCCGCCGGCCACGTAGACCTCGCCTTCGCCGGCGATGATGCGCTGCGAAGCCATGGCGATGGTCTGCAGGCCGGAGGAGCAGAAGCGGTTGACCGTGGCGCCGGCCACCGTCACCGGCAGGTCCGCCATCAGCGCGATCTGGCGCGCGATGTTGGCGCCGGTGGCGCCTTCGGGATTGGCGCAGCCCATGAGCACGTCCTCCACCGCGTCGGGCGCGATGCCGGCGCGCTGGATCGCGTGCTTGACGGCATGGCCGCCGAGCGTGGCCCCGTGCGTCATGTTGAACGCCCCCTTCCAGCTCTTGGTGAGGGGGGTGCGGGCGGTGGAGACGATGACGGCTTTGGTCATGGTGGGCCTTTCGTAGGTTCGGGTCAGGCGTTCGGCGCGTTCAGGTTGCGCAGGAGTTGATGGTAGAAGCGCACCAGCTCCGCCAGGTTGGCGACGGCGATGCGCTCGTTGGTGCCGTGCAGCCGCGGCAGGTCCGCGGCCTGCACGCGCACCGGCGAGAAGCGGTAGACGTTGTCGGTGAGTCCGGTGAAGTGGTGGGCATCCGCCCCCGCCACGAACAGGGCGGGCGTGACCGCGACCTGGGGGTCGAGCGAGCGGATCGTGCGGTTCAGGAGCTGGAAGGGCGCCGCGCTGGTGGGCGAGACCGGCGAGGGCTCGGCGCCCCCGGGCAGTTCGCTCACCTCCACCGCGGAGCCGACCTTCTCGCGCACGGCCCGCAGCACGCCTGCGCGCGTGTCGCCGGGCAGCAGGCGGAAATTGACGACGGCCTCGGCCTGGGCCGGGATCACGTTCGCCTGGGTGCCGGCGCGCACGATGGTGATGGCGGTGGTGGTGCGCAGCACGGTATTGCTGCTGGCCGCGCGTTCCAGCTGGCGCGTGACCAGCGGGCCGAACAGCCACAGGTTGGACAGCGCCACGCGCTGGAAGCCCTGCATCTCCGGCGCCACCGTCTCGAACATCTCGCGCGCCACGCCCTGCAACGTCGCCGGGAAAGGCTCGTCCTCCAGCCGGCGCAGCGCCGCATTCAACACGCCGACGGCCGTCTGGGCGGGCGGCGGGGGCACCGAGGAGTGGCCGGCCACGCCGCGGGCCTTGAGCGCCACGGAAAGTCCACCCTTCTCCGCCACGCCGACCAATGCCACCGGGCGGGCCACGCCGGGGACCAGGCCCTCGCCGATGAAGAGGCCCTCGTCCAGCACGAAATCGAGCCGCACCCCACGCTGCTGCAGCAGCTTCGCCACTTGCTGCGCCCCGCGCGTGCCGCCGACCTCCTCGTCGGCGCCATAAGCGAGGTAGACCGTCTGGCGCGGCTGGAAGCCGGCGGCCAGCAGCATCTCCACGGCTTCCATCTGGGCAACGATGTTGCCCTTGTCGTCCCAGGTGCCGCGGCCCCAGACGAAGCCGTCCTGCACCACGCCGCCGAAGGGCGGGTGCTGCCACTGCGCTTCGGTGCCGGGCTCCACCGGCACCACGTCCTGGTGCGCCAGCAGCGCGACGGGCTTGGCGGCGGAATCCGAACCCGGCCAGGTATAGAGCAGCGCCTGGCCCACCACTTCGCGCTTCAGGGCCGCGTGCAGCCGCGGAAAGCGCTGCTGCAGGTAGGCGTGCAGCTGGCGGAACTCCGCCGCGTTGGCCTCGGCATCGCTGGCGCTGGCGATGGTGCGAAAGCGCAGTGCACCCGCGAGCTTGTCGGCGACCGCCTGCGCATCGACGGCCAGCGGCGGCGCCGGCGGCACTTCGAGCTGGCGCGAGCCCTGGCGCAGCGTGTTGGCCGCCACGGCGGCGGCCAGCAGGAGCACGAGGGCGACGATGGCGAGCAGGACGCGCTTGATCATGGGCAGGCTCTGGATCCCCGCCGGCGCGGGGATGACGACCAAGGGGCCCGCCGCGGCGGGCCCGTGGCCGTCAGTTGAAGGTCTTGCCTTCCTGCGCCAGCCTGGCGAGCAGCGGCGCCGGCTCCCAGAACTTCGCGTCGTCGCGCGGGTTGCGCTGGAAGCGCTTCATGGCCTGGACGACGTTGAACAGGCCCACCTGGTCGGCATACAGCATGGGGCCGCCGCGGTGCACCGGGAAGCCGTAGCCCGTGATGTAGACCATGTCGATGTCGCTCGCGCGGGCGGCGATGCCCTCTTCCAGGATGCGCGCGCCCTCGTTGACCAGCGCGAACACCAGGCGCTGCACGATCTCGTCGTCGGAAATCTTGCGCGGCTCGATGCCGAGCGACTTGCGGTGCTCGGCGACCATGTCCTCCACCAGCTTGGAGGGGATCGCGTCGCGCTTGCCTTCCTTGTAGTCGTACCAGCCGGCGCCGGTCTTCTGGCCGAAGCGACCCAGCTCGCACAGCTTGTCGGCCGTGCGGCTGTACAGCATGTTCGGCCGCTCCTGCGCCCGGCGCTTGCGGATCGCCCAGCCGATGTCGTTGCCGGCCAGGTCGCCCATGCGGAACGGACCCATCGCGAAGCCGAACTTCTCGATCGCCCTGTCCACCTGCTGCGGCGTGGCGCCCTCGTCCAGCAGGAAGCCGGCCTGGCGGCTGTACTGCTCGATCATGCGGTTGCCGATGAAGCCGTCGCACACGCCCGAGACCACCGCGGTCTTGCGGATCTTCTTGGCCAGCGCCATCACGGTGGCGAGCACGTCCTTGGCCGTCTTGTCGCCGCGCACCACTTCCAGCAGCTTCATGACGTTGGCCGGGCTGAAGAAGTGCAGGCCGATCACGTCCTCGGGCCGCTTGGTGAAGGCCGCGATCCTGTTCACGTCGAGGGTGGAGGTGTTGCTGGCGAGGATCGCGCCCTTCTTCATCACCTCGTCGAGCTTCTCGAACACCTTCTGCTTGACGCCCATCTCCTCGAACACGGCCTCGATCACGAGATCGGCGTCCTTGATGTCCTCGTAGGAGAGCGTGGTCTTCAGCAGGCCCATGCGCTCCTCGTACTTCTCGGGCTTGAGCTTGCCCTTCTTGACCTGCATCTCGTAGTTCTTGCGCATGACCGCGGTGCCGCGGTCCAGCGCCTCCTGCTTCATCTCGAGGATGGTCACCGGGATGCCGGCGTTGAGGAAGTTCATCGAGATGCCGCCGCCCATGGTGCCGGCGCCGATCACGGCCACCTTCTCGATCTTGCGCTGCGGCGTGTCTTCCGGCACGTCGGCGATCTTGGAGGCGGCGCGTTCGGCCATGAACAGGTGGCGCAGCGCCCGGCTCTCGGGCGTGAGCATCAGGGCCAGGAAGTTCTCGCGCTCGTAGGCCAGGCCGTCGTCGAACTTCTTCTTCGTCGCCGCTTCCACCGCATCGACGCACTTCACCGGGGCCGGGAAGTTCTTCGCCATGCCCTTGACCATGTTGCGCGCGAAGCCGAAGTAGGCGTCGCCCAGCGGATGCTTGCAGGGCATGTCGCGCACCAGGGGCAGCGGCCGCACGTCGGCGACCGAGCGGGCGAAGGCGATCGCCTCCTCCAGCAGCGCCTCCGCCGAGGAAGCCATGCGGTCGAACAGTTTCTGCCCCGGCAACCTGGCGAGCATCTCGCTCTTCACCGGCTCGCCGCTCACGATCATGTTGAGGGCCGGCTCCACGCCCAGCACGCGCGGCAGCCGCTGGGTGCCGCCGGCGCCGGGGATCAGCCCCAACTTCACTTCGGGCAGCGCGATGTTGGCGCCCGGCGCGGCGATGCGGTAGTGGCAGCCCAGGGCCAGTTCCAGCCCGCCGCCCATGGCCACGGAGTGCATCGCGGCCACGATCGGCTTGGACGAGTTCTCGCAGGCCAGGATCACCGACAGCAGGTTCGGGTCCTGGATCGCCTTGGGGGTGCCGAACTCGCGGATGTCCGCGCCGCCCGAGAACGCCCGGCCCGCGCCCGCGAGCACGATGGCCTTGACCGCGGGATCGGCATTGGCCTGGTCGATGCCGGCGGCGATCGCGACGCGGGTGGCGTGGCCCAAGCCGTTGACGGGCGGGTTGTTCATCGTGACCACGGCCACGTCGCCGTGGACCTTGTATTCAGCCGTCATGGGTCTGTCCTTCCGGTGAGAAAAAGAACGCTCGTTCGCTTTTGCGATTCTAGATTCTGACCTGCCCCGCCCCCGACGTTGCATGTCGCCGCC
>NZ_DASSVG010000180.1:0-7658 GCF_035706265.1 Ramlibacter sp.
TTCGTCGAAGGTGAGAATTCGGTCCTTACTTGCTTGTGTGAGCCGGTGCGCGAGAGTCTCCTGCCCGCGCTCGCGCAAGCGACGGTGCTGCGCGTCGACGGCGCGCAGCTCGCGCAGTGGCTCGCGCCCGCGCGCGGCCACCAGCTGGGCGATCACCTTTACATCGTGGACCCCATGGGCCACTGGATGATGCGCTTCCCGCCCACGCAGGACCTGGCCGGCGCCGGCAACGTGCGCAGGGATCTCGAGCGCCTGATGCGCGCCTCCGCCGGCTGGGACCAGCCGGGGCGCGCCGCGAACTGACGCGATGGCCGACGCTTCGCTGTACGACCTGAGCCCCGTGCTGCGGCTGGCCCTGCTGGGGATCGCCGTCGCCTCGGGGCCGCTGGCCTGGGTGTGGCTGCGCAACAAGCAGGCCGCGCCCGCGCAACGGCTCGCCGCGCTCACGCTGCTGACGCTCTTCCTCACCTTCGACCTGGTGCTGTTCGGCGCCTTCACGCGCCTGACGGATTCCGGCCTCGGCTGCCCCGACTGGCCCGGCTGCTACGGCAACGCCAGCCCCACCGGCGCGCTCGACCAGATCCGCGCCGAGGAGGCGCGCATGCCCACGGGGCCGGTCACGCACGGCAAGGCCTGGGTGGAGATGATCCACCGCTACCTGGCCACTGGCGTGGGCGTGCTGATCACCACGCTGGCCGTCGCCACCTGGCTGCAGCGCAAGCGCGGCGTGCCGGTGCAACCGCGCTGGCCGGCCTTCACCTTCGCCTGGGTCTGCCTGCAGGGCGCCTTCGGCGCGCTGACGGTGACGATGAAGCTGTTCCCTGCCATCGTCACGCTGCACCTGCTGGGGGGCCTGGTGCTGCTCGCGCTGCTCGCCATGCAGGCGGTGGCCTACCGGCAGGCGCAGCGCGGCACCGGTGCGTTCGTCCTTCCCGCCTCCACGCGCCACTGGCTGGTGGCCGCCTACGTGCTGCTGTGGCTGCAGGTGGCGCTGGGCGGCTGGGTGAGCACCAATTACGCGGTGCTCGCGTGCAGCACCTTCCCGGCCTGCCAGGGCAGCTGGTGGCCGGCCATGGATTTCCGCCAGGGCTTCGAGCTGTGGCGGCCGCTGGGCATGACGGGCGCCGGCGAGCACATCCACTTCGCGGCGCTCACCGCGATCCACTACACCCACCGGTTGGTGGCCTACGCCGTGTTCGTGGTGCTGGGCGTGCTGGCCTGGCGCCTGCGCTCGGGGCCGCTGCATCGCAGCGCGCGGACGATCGCGCTGCTGCTCGCGTGGCAGTTCGCCACCGGGCTGTCGAACGTGGTGCTGGGCTGGCCGCTGATCGCCGCCGTCGCCCACACCGGCGGCGCGGCGGCGCTGGTGGTGGCGCTCACCTGGGCACTGCGCGAGAGCCGCGCGGCGCCGGTCGCGGCAACCGAGTCCCGCGACGCGCGCGAGGTGTCGGCATGAACGCCTCCATCGCGCGCCAGTACTACGCGCTGATGAAGCCGCGCGTGATCCAGCTGATCGTGTTCTGCGCGGTCATCGGCATGGTGCTCGCCGTGCCCGGCCTGCCCACGCTGGAGGACGTGCGCATCGGCGCCATCGCCGCCGTCGGCATCTGGCTGGTGGCCGGCGCCGCCGCGGCCTTCAACTGCCTGGTGGAGAAGGGCATCGACGCCAAGATGCGCCGTACCGCCTGGCGCCCCACCGCCAAGGGCGAGCTGAGCGACCGCCAGGCGTTGACCTTCTCCGCGATCCTGTGCGCGATCGGCTCCTGGATGCTGTACGACCTGGTCAACCCGCTGACCATGTGGCTCACGCTCGCCACCTTCATCGGCTATGCGGTGGTCTATACCGTGATCCTCAAGCCGCTGACGCCGCAGAACATCGTGATCGGCGGCGCTTCGGGCGCAATGCCGCCGGTGCTGGGCTGGGCCGCGCTGCGCGGCGACGTCGGGCCGGAAGCGCTGATCCTGTTCCTGATCATCTTCCTGTGGACCCCGCCGCACTTCTGGGCGCTGGCGCTGTACCGGGTGGAGGACTACCGCCGCTCCGGGCTGCCGATGCTGCCGGTGACGCACGGGAATGAATTCACCCGCCTGCAGATACTGCTGTACACCATCGTGCTGTTCGCGGCCTGCCTGATGCCCTTCGCCTACGGGATGAGCTCCTGGTTCTACCTCGCGGCGGCCCTGATCCTCAGCGTCGGCTTCACGTGGTACGGTTTCCGGCTGTGGCGCGAGTACTCCGACGCCCTGGCCCGCAAGACGTTCCGCTTCTCGCTCATCCACCTGAGCGCGTTGTTCGCGGCCCTGCTGGTGGACCATTACCTGCTCTGAGCATGCTGAGACGTGACCTCCTCACCCTCTGCGGCGCCGCCGCGCTGCTGGCCGGCTGCGGCGTGGAACCGAAGCCGGCCTTCAAGGCGGTGGACATCACCGGCGCCGACTACGCCCGCGACTTCAAGCTGACCGACACCGAAGGCAAGCCGCGCAGCGTGGAGGACTTCCAGGGCAAGGCCGTCGTCGTCTTCTTCGGCTACACGCAGTGCCCCGACGCCTGCCCCACGACGCTGGCCGAGATCGCCGAGGCGAAGAAGCTGCTGGGGCCCGACGGCGGCAAGGTGCAGCCGGTGCTGATCTCGCTCGACCCCGAGCGCGACAAGCCGGAGGTGCTCAAGGCCTACGTGCAGAACTTCGGCCCCGACTTCATCGCACTGCGCGGCACGCCGGAGGAGACGGCCGCCGTGGCCAAGGACTTCAAGGTGTTCTACCGCAAGGTGCCGGGCAGCACGCCCGGCAGCTACACGATGGACCATTCGGCCGCGAGCTATGTGTATGACCCCAAGGGGCGGCTGCGGTTGTATGTGCGCTATGGGGCGGGGGCGCAGGCGCTGGCGGACGATCTCAAGCTAATCCTGCAGGGGTAGGCCGGTCGCGCGGCGGCGCTTCGCTGCGCTCGCGCATGCTGGGCTTCGCGAGGCTCAGCACCAGCCTACGAGGCACCGGCCGTCGGCAAGCTACCGCAGTGCGCTCTCTTCCATCATCTCCATCGACCGGATCGCCTTGCGCGTCTCCGGGGTGATCTGGTCGAGGCCGTCGACGGCCCACTGCACCGTGGCGGCGCCGTCGAGGCGGGGGCGCGGCAGCAGGGTCCAGGTGACGTGGTAGCGCAGCAGCACGCCGGGCAGGGCGGCCACCTCGCGCAGGCCGCAGGCCACCAGCTGCTGCGCGCGCGAGATCGCCGCCTCGCGCGTCGCCGGCGCTTCCATCAGCAGCGCGAATTCGCGCGGACCGACCCGCGCCGCCATGTCGTAGCCGGCGCTCAGGCGCCGCAGGTGCGAGGCGGTGATCACCAGCGCCTTGTCCACCGCTTCGCGGCCGAATTCCTCCTGGATCGTCTCCAGGTTCGACAGCCGGATGCACAGGAGCGCGCAGTTCTGCCTCTGCGCCCGGGCATGGAGCAGGCTGCTCTCGAGCCGCTCGGTCATTGCCTGCAGGTGCGGCAGGCCGGTGAGCGGATCCGCCCGCACCAGCGCGTTGGCCCGCAGCTCCGCTTCGCGGCGCGCCATCAGCCGCATGTTGACGGCGTAATAGACCATGGGCAGCGCCAGCAGCGTGCCGAAATAGGCGCCGAAGCGGGTGAGCACGCTGGCCGGCAGCAAGCCCAGGTCGCGCCCGAGAGGGAACAGCGCCAGGATCACCAGTGGCGCGAAGGCCATGGCCACCAGGCGCAAGTGGCGGTCCCGGCTGCCCAGCCAGCCCCACAGCACCATGCTGAGCACGGCGACCAGCGCCAGGCCGCTGAGCGAGAGCACCAGCGTCAGGCTGGCGGCGTTGTCCACGACCATGTGGACCGCGGTGGCCCCGAGCAGCGCCGCGATCAGGCCCCACACGCCCAGGTCCAGCCCGCGCGAGAGGCGGGCGGGGTCGGCCATGATCTTCACCAGCCACAGGCCGGCGGCCACGCCCGCGCCCGGCCACAACTCCAGCGCCGCGTCGTTCAGGCGGCTCATCTCGGGCCAGAGATGCTGCCCCCCCAGGCCGCTGCGCCCCAGCTGGCCCAGGCCCAGCAGCAGGATGCAGACGGCAAACACCAGCGAGGCGCGGTCACGGAAGGCGAGCCCGTTGACCAGCGAAGCGAAGGCCACGAGGACCAGCACGCCGAAGTAGCAGCCCAGCACGAACTCCTCGAGCTCGCGGTGCTTCAGGAGAACGTCCTGCCGCAGCAGCGCGAGCGGGGCAGCGAAGTCGCCGTGGCTGTCGTCCACCCGCAGCCAGTAGCGCACCGGCTGGCCCGCGTCGGGAGAGAGCGCGAACGTGGGCAGGCGGCCGGGCACCGGCCACTCCGCGACGTCCAGGCCGGTGCCGGCCTGCTGCAGCACCCACGCGCCGGAGCGGCGGTAGAACAGCTGCACCCGGTCGTTCACCGAGGCACCGATCTCCAGGAACCAGGGCAGGCCGGGCGGCGTGACGGCCTCGAACGTGATCCACAAGGTGCCGGCGGGCGCGCGCTGGTTCTCGCGCCGGCGCACCCGCCACGGCAGGTCGTCCGCCCGCGCCTGCACCTGGTCGATCGAAAGCGAGCCGCTCTCGTCGATCCAGTACAGGCTCCGTTCGCTGAGCAGGGTCTCCGTGCTGCCGTCGACGGTGACCCTCGGGAGGGCGGGATGCGCCTCGGCGTCGGCCGCGTGGGCGCCGACCGCGGCCCAGGAGAGTGCGATCCACAGCCAGAGCACGCACCAGGCGTGCAGCGTCCAACCCCTCCTCGTCATCCGACCCATTGTGGCGGCCCGTGGCCGAGCAAGCTCAACCCCGAGCGTGCAAAAGTCCGCGGATCGGCGTGGATACAACAAAAAACCCGGCTTGCGCCGGGTTTCCGTGGAAAAAATGTGATCAGGCGTAAGCCGCCAGCGCCTTCTTCATCTTCTTCATTGCCGCCACCTCGATCTGGCGGATGCGCTCGGCCGAAACGCCGTATTCGGCCGCCAGCTCGTGCAGCGTCATGCCGCCGGAGCCGTCGTCGTTCACCTTCAGCCAGCGCTCCTCGACGATGCGGCGGCTGCGCGGATCGAGCTGCTCCAGCGCGGCCCGGATGCCGTCGGTGGCCATCACGTCGCGCTCGCGGCCTTCCAGTTCCACCGTGGGCTCGTGGCTGGCGTCGGCCAGGTAGGCGATCGGGCCGAAGGCTTCCTCGCCGTCGTCGGCGGGCGCAGGGTCGAGCACCACGTCGCCGCCCGACATGCGGGTCTCCATCTCGATCACTTCCTCGCGCTTGACGTTCAGCTCGCGCGCCATCACGTCGATCTGCGCGTCGGTGAGCGTGTCGCGGTGCGTCTCCGCATCGGCCTCGTCCTTGAAGCCCTGCTTCATCGAACGCAGGTTGAAGAACAGCTTGCGCTGGGCCTTGGTCGTGGCGACCTTGACCATGCGCCAGTTCTTCAGGATGTATTCGTGGATCTCGGCCTTGATCCAGTGCAGCGCGTAGCTGACCAGCCGGACGCCTTGTTCGGGGTCGAACCGCTTCACGGCCTTCATCAGGCCGATGTTGCCTTCCTGGATCAGGTCGCCATGGGGCAGGCCGTAGCCCAGGTACTTGCGCGAAACCGAGACCACCAGGCGCAGGTGCGAGAGCACCAGCTTTCCGGCGGCTTCCAGGTCGTTGTGCTCCCGGAACTTCTTCGCGTACTCGTATTCTTCCTCCGCCGTCAGCATCGGCAGCCGGTTGACCGCCGAGATGTATGCGTCCAGGTTGCCCAGCGACGGAACGACGGCCCACGGATTGGACAGCGCCAACGCCGTGGTACCCGAGGCTCCATTGGTTGAGGACATACCGGAAACTCCTTCTGCTCGTTAAATATTAGCACTCTGTTAGACGGAGTGCTAAGGCCTTGGTTCCGTAGGCATGAGTGCCGACCGGAGGTCGGCAAGGGCTTCCAGGGGAGCGTCTGCGCTGCCCTGGAGGACGGGTGCCGAGCTTCAGGGACAGCAACGCTCGCAGGGGCAGATGGGGCCGGGCGGCACGACTGCAAGCCCCCGGGGCGACAATCGCGCTTCTGGAGGGCCCGCCCCATGGAAAACAGCCCAGGCCGCGACATCCTCGCCGTGACCACCACCGTCGGCTCCGCCGCCGACGCCCGCAAACTGGCCCGCGCCATCGTCCAGGCCCGCCTGGGCGCTTGCGTGCAGGTGGAGGAGGGGCTCACTTCCTTCTACCGCTGGGAGGGCAGAGACTGCGAGGAGGCGGAGGTGCGCCTGACGATCAAGACCCTGCCCGGGTGCGCCGAGGCGCTGCAGGCGCTGTTGCGCGAGCAGCATCCGTACGACCTGCCGCAGTTCGTGGCGGTGCGGATGCAGGCGGGGGAGGCGTATTACGACTGGGTGCGCAGCGAGGTGGCGCTGCCGGAGGATCCGCGGGAGAGCCTGGGGTTGTGAGGCGTCTTATCCGCGGGGCTGAGCTGGTAGGCTGGAGCTGAGCGCGCGGCAGCGCCGAAGCCCAGCGCTGCGCGAGCGCCGCGAAGCGCTGGGCTTCGGCGTTCCGAGGCTGGCGCCCCGGAAGGGCTCAGCATTAGCCTACGGGTCCGCCCTCTCGGCGCCCAAGCCGCGGAATCGCCCCGATTGCTTCAAGAAAGCAGTGCCAGCGCGAACTCCCGTGCGCTGAAGGTCTCCAGGTCCTCCAGCTTCTCGCCCACGCCGATGAAGTACACCGGCACCGGCTTCTCCTTCGCGATCGCCGCCAGCACGCCGCCCTTGGCCGTGCCATCGAGCTTGGTGACCACCAGGCCCGTGAGCTGCAGGGCGGCGTCGAAGGCCTTGACCTGCTGCAGTGCGTTCTGGCCGGTGTTGCCGTCGATCACCAGCAGCACCTCGTGCGGTGCGCTGGCCTCGGCCTTGGTCACGACGCGGCGGATCTTCTTCAGCTCCTCCATCAGGTGCAGCTGGGTGGGCAGACGCCCCGCCGTGTCGACGATCACCACGTCCTTGCCGCGCGCCTTGCCGGCCGAAACGGCATCGAAGCTCACCGCCGCCGGGTCGCCGCCTTCCTGGCTGACGATCTCCACCTTGTTGCGGTCGGCCCAGACGGCGAGTTGCTCGCGCGCCGCGGCGCGGAAGGTGTCGGCGGCGGCCAGCAGAACCGTCTCGCCGTCGTCGGCCAGGTGCTTGGTGAGCTTGCCGATCGAGGTGGTCTTGCCGGCGCCGTTGACGCCCGCGACCATGATCACGGTCGGCTGGTGCTCGCCGATCGTGAGCTGGCCCTCGAGCGGGCGCAGCAGCTGGGTGAGCGCGTCCACCAGGATGTTCTTGGCCTGCACCGGGCGCGTGGCGCCGGTGGCGGCGACCTTGCGCCGCACTTCGGCCAGCAGGAATTCGGTGGCCGGCACGCCGGTGTCGGCCAGCAGCAGCGCCGTCTCCAGTTCCTCGTAGAGGGCTTCGTCGATCTGCGCACCGGTGAAGACCTGCGAGAGGCTGGAGCCGGTCTTCTTCAGGCCTTCGGTCAGGCGCGCCATCCAGCCCTGGCGCTCGGCCGGCACCTCGGCGGCGACGGGAATCTCGATCGCCTGGACCACGGCGCTGCCGATGAGGCTGCCCCGCGCGCCGGGCGCGCCCTGGGCCCCCGCCTGCGCGGGGGCGACGGCAGGAGCGGGCGCCGCCGCCGGGGGCGCGGCTGC
>NZ_DASSVG010000181.1:0-7797 GCF_035706265.1 Ramlibacter sp.
GGGCCTCGGCAGAGGCAGAGGCGCGGGGGATGGAGGGCGGAGTGCTCTCACCCCTGCCCTCTCCCAGAGGGAGAGGGAGGAACAGCCAGGGGGAGGCTGGGTCAGAGCGGTCCGCCGCCTTGCGCGGGGACCTTGTCGACCTTGCTGTGCAGCTTGTTGAGCGCGCTCAGGTAGGCCTTGGCCGAGGCGACCACGATGTCCGGGTCGGCGCCGACGCCGTTGACGATGCGGCCCGAGCTGGACAGGCGCAGCGTCACCTCGCCCTGGCTCTCGGTCGAGCCGCTGATCGCGTTGACCGAATACAGCACCATCTCGGCGCCGCTTTTCACGTGGCTCTCGATCGCCTTCAGCGACGCGTCCACCGGGCCGTTGCCGTCCGACTCGCCCCGCACCTCGCGGCCGTCAGCCGTGAACACCACCTCCGCGTGCGGGCGCTCGCCGGTCTCGCTGTGCTGGCGCAGCGAGACCAGGCGGTAGGTCTCCTGCTCGTGCTTCACCGACTCGTCGCTCACCAGCGCCAGGATGTCCTCGTCGAAGATCTCGCTCTTGCGGTCGGCCAGTTCCTTGAACTTGGCGAAGGCCGTGTTGATGTCGGCCTCGCTTTCCATCTGCACGCCCAGCTCCTGCAGGCGCTGCTTGAACGCGTTGCGCCCCGACAGCTTGCCCAGCACGATCTTGTTGGCCGACCAGCCCACGTCCTCGGCGCGCATGATCTCGTAGGTGTCGCGCGCCTTGAGCACGCCGTCCTGGTGGATGCCGCTGGCGTGGGCGAATGCGTTGGCGCCCACCACGGCCTTGTTCGGCTGGACGACGAAGCCGGTGGTCTGGCTCACCATCTTGCTTGCCGGCACGATGTGCTCGGTCGCGATGTTCACTTCCAGGCCGAAGTAGTCCTTGCGGGTCTTCACGGCCATCACGATCTCTTCCAGCGAGCAGTTGCCGGCCCGCTCGCCGAGACCGTTGATCGTGCACTCGACCTGGCGCGCGCCGCCGATCTTGACGCCGGCCAGGGAGTTGGCCACCGCCATGCCGAGGTCGTTGTGGCAGTGCACCGACCAGACCGCCTTGTCGGAGTTGGGAATGCGCTCGCGCAGGCTCTTGATGAAGTTGCCGTACAGCTCGGGCACCGCATAGCCTACCGTGTCGGGCACGTTGATGGTGGTCGCGCCCTCGGCGATCACCGTCTCCAGCACGCGGCAGAGGAAGTCGATGTCGCTGCGGTAGCCGTCCTCGGGCGAGAACTCGATGTCGGCGCACAGGTTGCGCGCGAAGCGCACCGACTGCTTCGCCTGCTCCAGCACCTGCTCCGGCGTCATCCGCAGCTTCTTCTCCATGTGCAGCGGCGAGGTGGCGATGAAGGTGTGCACGCGGGCGCGCGCCGCGCCCTTGAGCGCCTCCGCCGCGCGGGCGATGTCGCGGTCGTTGGCGCGCGCCAGCCCGCACACGGTCGACTCCTTGATCACGTTGGCGATCGCCTGCACGCACTCGAAGTCGCCGTTGGAGCTGGCGGGAAAGCCGGCCTCGATCACGTCGACGCGCAGCCGCTCCAGCTGGCGCGCGATGCGCAGCTTCTCGTCCTTGGTCATGGAGGCGCCGGGCGATTGCTCGCCGTCGCGCAGCGTGGTGTCGAAGATGATCAGTTGGTCTGCCATGTGGATTCCTCTTGTTCGGTCGCGAGGCCGGCGCGCTGCAGGCCCGAGACGATCGCCTTCAGCGAGGCCGAGACGATGTTGCCGTCCATGCCCACGCCGAACAGCGTGCGGTCGCCCACGCGCAGTTCCAGGTAGGCCACGGCCCGCGCGTCGGCGCCCGACGCGATCGCATGCTCATGGTAGTCCAGCACGCGCACCGGTTCGCCCAGCGCGTGGCTGAGCCCTTCGACGAAGGCGTCGATCGGGCCGTTGCCGGCCCCGGTGATGGTGAGCGCCCGGCCGCCGCCCATGCGCACGTTCGCTTCCAGCGTCACCGGCTCGCCCGGCGCGCCGGACTCCAGCACCTGGTGGGTGACGGCGGCGCGGTTGACGCGGTACTCGTTCTCGAACAGGGTCCAGAGGTCGTGCGCCGAGAGCTCCTTGCCGCTCGCGTCCATCACGCCCTGCACCACCTGGCTGAACTCGATCTGCAGCCGGCGCGGCAGCTCCAGCCCGTATTCGCTTTCCAGCAGGTAGGCGATGCCGCCCTTGCCGGACTGGCTGTTGACGCGGATCACGGCCTCGTAGCTGCGCCCCAGGTCCTTGGGGTCGATCGGCAGGTAAGGCATGTCCCAGAGCTCGCCTTCCTTGCGGGCGGCGAAGGCCTTCCTGATCGCGTCCTGGTGCGAGCCGGAGAAGGAGGTGTAGACCAGGTCGCCCACATAGGGATGGCGCGGATGCACCGGCAGCTGGTTGCAGTGCTCCACGGTGCGGCGGATCTCGTCGATGTCGGAGAAGTCCAGGCCCGGGTCCACGCCCTGGCTGTAGAGGTTCAGCGCCACGTTCACGATGTCGAGGTTGCCGGTGCGCTCGCCGTTGCCGAACAGGCAGCCTTCGAGCCGGTCGGCGCCGGCCAGGACGGCGAATTCGCCGGCGGCCGTGCCGGTGCCACGGTCGTTGTGCGGATGCACCGACAGCACGATGGCCTCGCGCCGGGCCAGGTGGCGGTGCATCCACTCGATCATGTCGGCGAAGATGTTGGGCGTGGAGTGCTCCACGGTGGACGGCAGGTTGACGATGCACTTGCGCGCCGGCGTCGGCTTCCACACTTCCGTCACTGCATCGACCACGCGCTTGGCGAACACCAGTTCGGTGCCGGAGAACATCTCGGGCGAGTACTGGAAGATCCAGTCGGTTTCGGGCTGCTGCGCCGCCAGTTCCTTGAACAGCTTCGCCTGCGAGGTGGCGAGTTCGACGATGCCGTCCTCGTCCAGCCCCAGCACCACCTTGCGCATCACCGGCGCGGTGGCGTTGTACAGGTGGACGATGGCGCGCTTTGCGCCCTGCAGCGACTCGAACGTGCGGCGGATCAGCGGCTCGCGCGCCTGCGTGAGCACCTGGATCGTCACGTCGTCGGGGATCAGGTCTTCCTCGATCAGCTTGCGCACGAAGTCCCATTCCACCTGCGAGGCCGAGGGGAAGCCGACCTCGATCTCCTTGAAGCCGATCGCCACCAGGGTCTCGAACATGCGCAGCTTGCGGGTGATGTCCATCGGCTCGATCAGGGCCTGGTTGCCGTCGCGCAGGTCCACGCTGCACCACACGGGCGGCTTCGTCAGCACCGCATCGGGCCAGGTGCGGTCCGCCAGGCGCACGGGGGCGAAGGAGCGGTACTTGCTCGCGGGGTTCTTCAGCATGGGCATCGGTGTTCTCGCTTGGTGTGGGTTGGTGCCAGCAGCCCCAATGAAAAACGGCCCGCTGCTGGTGCAAACGGGCCGTCAGTCCGGGAATATGCGCGCGCGCTACCGTCTCCGCCCGTGGGGGATGAGTAGTAGGGCCAGCGCGATACGGTTCATGCGGTCCACTGTAACACAGGAATTTGCGAAGGCTTCATCAGGGTTTCTATCGGTGCAGTCCGCTTTCTTCCGGTTCGTCCGTCGACGTCGCGATCACGCTGGCGCGCTCGCCGCGCGACTTGCGCCAGAAGTACACCGCGTAACCCGAGAGGCCGTACACGACGAAGATCGCGAACAGCACCGCGGGCGGATAGATGTTGATCACGGCGATGCCCAGGGCGATCAGCACGATCACCGCGAAGGGCACGCTCTTCTTCATCTGGATGTCCTTGAAGCTGTAGAAGGGCACGTTGGTGACCATGGTCAGCCCCGCGTACAGCGCCACGCCGAACATGAACCACGCCACTTCGTAGCCCTTCACCGCGTATTCGGTCATCAGCCAGATGAAGCCGGTGACCAGCGCCGCCGCCGCCGGCGAAGGCAGGCCCTGGAACCAGCGCTTGTCCACCACGCCCGTGTTGACGTTGAAGCGCGCCAACCGCAGCGCGGCGCACGCGCAGTACACGAAGGCCGCGATCCAGCCCCAGCGGCCCAGGCCCTTCAGGGCCCATTCGTAGGCGATCAGCGCCGGTGCGGCGCCGAAGGACACCATGTCCGAGAGCGAATCCATCTGCTCGCCGAAGGCGCTCTGCGTATTGGTCATGCGCGCCACGCGGCCGTCCAGGCTGTCCAGCACCATGGCGCAGAACACGCCCACGGCCGCCAGGTCGAAGCGGCCGTTCATGGCCATGACGATCGCGTAGAAGCCGCCGAACAGCGCGGCGAGCGTGAAGAGGTTGGGCAGGATGTAGATGCCCTTGCGGCGCTTGCGCAGCACTACCCCTTCCGCCGCGAATTCGTCTTCGTGTCCGTCATGCATGGAGGCGAGTGTAATTCCCCGGCCGCTGCGCCCCGGACGGCGAGGCGACAGTTGTGGCGCTCACGAAGCGGCCGCTGCCGCGCGGCGCGCATGGGCCAGCACGGTCTCCAGCATCCGGCGCAGGTACGGCTGGATGCGCTTGGCGCGCTCGGGAAGGTAGGCGAAGTCGCCCGACTCCTCCATGTAGCTGCACTGCGTCAGCTCCAGCTGCACGGCATGGACGCCTTCGGCCGGGCGGCCGTACTCGCGCGTGATGTAGCCGCCCTTGAAGCGGCCGTTGAGGACGGCGCTGTGCTCGGGGACGCCGCGGGCGATCTCCAGCAGTTCCGCGCCGAGGGCTGGATCGCAGCTCGCGCCGTCGGCCGTGCCCAGGTTGAAGTCGGTCAGCCGCCCCTCGAAGAAGCGCGGCAGCACCGAGCGGATCGAGTGCGCGTCCCACAGCATGGCGACGCCGTGCTGCTGCCGGATGCGTTGCAGCTCGGCGCGCAGCTGCGCGTGGTAGGGCCGCCACCAGGTTTCGATGCGCGCCTGCGTCTCGGCGGCGTCCGGTTCCTGGCCGTCGCGGTACAGCGGCTGGTCGTCGAAAGTGTCCACCGGGCACAGGCCGGTGACGCTGCGGCCCGGGTAGAGGCTGCTGCCGTCCGGCGGGCGGTTGAGGTCGATCACGTAGCGCGAGTGCGTGGCCATCAGGACGGAGGCGCCGAGCTCGCGGGCGAAGGCGTACAGGCGGTCCATGTGCCAGTCCGTGTCGGGCACGCGGCGGGCTTCGTCCGTCAGGCGCGCCGCGATCTCCGGCGGCACGTAGGTGCCCATGTGCGGCATCGAGACCAGCAGCGGCGCGGTGCCGGCGTGGAAGAGGAAAGGAGGATGGGTCTGGTTCATGGATTCAGGAAGTCGTGGACAGCAGCTCGCGGCGCGCCGCGATGAAGGCCGCCGCAGTTTCGCCGGCCAGGGGATGGGCGCCCTGCTCCACCCGCCGGCGCCCGGCCACCCACACCTCGCGCAGGGCCGAGCGGCGGTGGCTGGCGAAAACGTGGGCCGAGAGCATGGCCTGCGGCGTGGGCAGTTCGCGCAGCAGGGTGTGTTGCGCGTCGAGGATAACGAAGTCGGCCTGCTGGCCCACCGCCAGACCGGCGACGGGCCGGCCGCTCGCCTGGGCGCCGCCGGCGACCGCTTCGAGCGTCATGGCGGTCGCCACGTGGGCTTCGTCGGCGCGGGCCAGCACGTTGCGCCGCTGGGTGGCGAGCCGCTGGCCGTATTCCAGCAGCATCAGCTCCTCCGCCGCGTTCACGCAAGCGTGGCTGTCGGAGCCGATGCCCCAGCGGCCGCCGTGGCTGCGCCACGCGCCCGCATCGAAGAGGCCATCGCCGAGGTTGGCCTCGGTGCTGGGGCAGAGGCCCGCGACAGCCCCGGTAGCTGCCGCGCGGCGGTGTTCGTCCGCCGTCATGTGGGTGGCGTGCACCAGGCACCAGCGGCCATCGACCTTCGCATGATCGAGCAGCCATTCCACCGGGCGCTGGCCACTCCAGGCCAGGCAGGCCTCGACCTCCGCGGTCTGCTCCGCGATGTGGATGTGGATCGGCGCTGAGGCGTCGAGGGCGTCCAGTCCGGCCAGGGCATCGGCAACCGCCTCCGGCGGCACGGCGCGCAGCGAGTGCGGCGCCAGCCCCAGGCGGGCGCCGTGGCGCTCGCACAGCGGCTTGAGGCGCTCCAGCAGGCGCAGCATGTCGTCGGTGCGGCGGATGAAGCGCCGCTGGCCTTCTGTGGGCGGCTTCGCGCCGAAGCCGCTCGTCTGGTACAGCACCGGCAGCAGCGTCAGGCCGATGCCCGCCTGCGCGGCAGCCTCGATAAGGCAGGCCGAGAGCACGCCGTCGTCGGCATAGGGACGGCCGTCGCGGTCGTGGTGCACGTAGTGGAACTCGCAAACCGAGGTGTAGCCGGCCTCGAGCATCTCGACGTACAGCGCCGTGGCGATGGCGCGCAGCTGCTCCGGCGTGAGCGCGCCGGCGAAGCGGTACATCAGCGCCCGCCAGCTCCAGAAGCTGTCCTCGGGGTCGTGGCCGCGGTATTCCGTCAGGCCGGCGAAGGCACGCTGGAAGGCGTGCGAATGCAGGTTGGGCATTCCCGGCAGCAGCGGGCCGGCGGCGCGGGCGGCGCCGGCGGGCGCGGGGCTGCCGGGGCGCACGGACAGCAGGCGGCCGCTGCCGTCCCATTCGAGCAGCACGTCGCGGGCCCATCCCTCGGGCAGGAGCGCGTGCTCGGCGAAGAGCGAGCCGGGGGCGGTCATGCGCCCTCCTCCGCGGTGACGGCCAGCCGGCCCTGGCGCACGACCCGGCAGGCGGGGCGCTGGCCGAGCCAGTACACCAGTTCGGAAGCGTCGCGCAGCGGCCAGAGCACGAAGTTGGCGGGACGTCCCGGCGCCAGCGCGCCATGCGTGTCCTGCAGGCCGAGCGCGCGCGCCGCGTGGTGGGTGACGCCCGCGAGTGCCTCTGGCACGGTGAGGCGGAACAAGGTGCTGGCCATGTTCAGCATCAGCAGCAGGCTCAGGGCCGGCGAAGTGCCGGGGTTGTGGTCGGTCGCCACGGCCATCGGCACGCCCGCCGCGCGCAGCGCCTCGATCGGCGGCAGGTGCGTGTCGCGCAGGAAGTAGAAGGCGCCGGGCAGCAGCACCGCCACGGTGCCGCTCGCGCGCATCGCCGCGATGCCTTCGGCGCTCAGGTGCTCGATGTGGTCGCACGACAAGGCGCCGAACGAGCCCGCGAGCTTCGCGCCGCCCATGTCCGACAGCTGCTCGGCATGCAGCTTCACCGGCAGGCCCAGCGCCTGGGCGGCGCGGAATACCGTCTCGGTTTCGGCCAGCGAGAAGGCGATGCGCTCGCAGAACACGTCCACCGCGTCGACCAGGCCTTCGGCGGCCAGCGCCGGCAGCATCCGCTCGCAGACCTCCGCGATGTAGTCGCCGCTGCGGCCCGCGTACTCGGGCGGCAGCGCGTGGGCGCCGAGGAAGGTGGTGCGCACGGTCACGCCCAAGTCGCGCCCGAGCCGGCGCGCGACGCGCAGCTGCTTGCGTTCGTGCTCCAGCGCCAGGCCGTAGCCCGACTTGATCTCGATCGCGCACACACCTTCGGCCAACAGCGACTGCAGGCGCGGCAGGGCCTGCGCGTACAGCTCGTCTTCGCTGGCGGCGCGGGTGGCGTGCACGGTGGAGACGATGCCGCCGCCGGCGTGGGCGATCTGTTCGTAGCTGGCGCCGGCCAGCCGCAGCGCGAACTCGTTGGCGCGCTGGCCGCCGTAGACCAGGTGCGTGTGGCAGTCGATGAGGCCCGGCGTGACCAGCGCGTCGCCACCGTCGTGCCGCGGCAGGTCCGCGGACCGGGACGGCAGCTCGGCACGTGCGCCCACGTAGGTGATCGCGCCACCTTCGACCACGATGGCCGCGTCGTCCAATGCG
>NZ_DASSVG010000182.1:0-6525 GCF_035706265.1 Ramlibacter sp.
CTTGCTCCCTCTCCCGCTTGCGGGAGAGGGCTGGGGTGAGGGTCCCGCCGGCGCAGTGAACCGCACCTTCGTCCCCTCCTGCAACGCCCCCGCGTGCCCGCGGATCACCACCGCGCCGTCCTTGACGCCCGTCACGGCGACCCAGGTCTCCTTGTCCGCTTCGCCGCGTCCGCCCGGCTGCACCGCCTTGTGCGCCACCGTGGCGTCCTCGACCACCTGCACGTAGGGCGAAGGCTTGTCCGTGCGCACCGCATCCAGCGGCACCGCGAGGGCCGAAGTGCGTTCCAGCGCCAGCGTGCCCTGCGCGAACAGCCCCTGGCGCAGCCCGGTGGTGTCGGCCAGGGCGAGGTACGCCAGCACGCTGCGGCTGCCCGCCTGCGCGCTGGGATTGATGCGCGCCACCCGCGCGGCGATCGTGCGCGGGCTGCCTTCCACGCGCAGCACGGCCTCCTGGCCCACGCGCACGTCCACCGAGTCGGCGGCGCTGAGCGTCGCCTCCAGCTCCAGCCGTCCGAGGTCCACGATCTCGATCACCCGCGTGTCCACCGACACCCGCTCGCCCGGCTGCGCGAGCCGCTGCGCCACCACGCCGGCGATGGGCGCACGCAGCACCGTGTCGTCCAGCGACTTGCGCGCCACCTCCACCGCGGCCAGCGCCGCCTTGTGGTTGGCCTGCGCCGCGGCCAGGTTGTTGGCCGAGGTGTCCAGCGCCGAGCGCGAGATGAAGCCCTGGTCCACCAGCGCCTTGTTGTTGCTCCACTGCCGCTCGGCGATGTCGATCTGCGCCTTGGCGGCGTCGGCCTGCTGCTGCGCCTGCCGCAGGCGGGCCTGGGCCTCGACCGGATCGACGCGCGCCACCACCTGGCCGGCGCGCACCGGGTCGCCCTCGCGCAGCGTGAGGCCCTGCAGCTCGCCGGGCATGCGCGCCTTCACATACGCGGAGTTCACCGCCTTGAGCGAACCGGAGATGGGCAGGCCGCGCTGCAGCTCGCGCACGCCGGCCCGGATCACGTCGGTGGCCGCAAGCTCCACCACCGGCTCGACGCGCTGCGCCACCGGCGCCACTTGCACCGCCCGGCGGGCCGAGATCAGGCGCCAGCCGCCCAGCAGTACCACGGTCGCCAGGAAGGCGATGAGGAGCCAGCGCCAGCGCTTCACGGCCGGCCCTTGGCCGCGGGCCGGGCGCACAGGCCCTGCAGCAGGTTCTCCACCTGCGCGTCGATGTAGCGCTGGGGATCGAGCGGGTACTCCTGCGGCGCGCAGGCACCCAGCGAGTGCTTCATCATGATCAGGAACACCATCGGGGCGACGATGCTGAAGACGCTGTATTCGATGTCCAGCGGGCGGAACTCGCCCCGGTCCACGCCGCGCTGCAGGATGCGGCGGATCAGGTCGTTGGCCGGCCGGATCACCTCCTGCTGGTAGAAGGCCGCGATGTCGGGGAAGTTGCGCGCTTCGCTGATGATCAGCTTGGTGATGCCGGATGCGCGGGTGGAGCCGATCCGCTCCCACCACACCCGCATGCAGTAGCGCACCATGTCCGCGGTGGAGCCTTCGAAGGATTCGAACTCCTGCTCCCACTCGGCGAAGCGGCCCGAGATGTTCTCGCGCACCACGGCCTTGAACAGCTCCTCCTTGCTCGGAAAGTAGAGGAACAGGGTGCCCTTGGAGACGCCGGCGCGGGCGGCCACCTCCTCGGAGCGGGTGGCGGCGAAGCCCTTCTCGACGAACAGGTCCAGGGCGGCATCGAGCAGCTCGCCGGGGCGGGCCTCCTTGCGGCGGCCGCGGCGCGGCGCGCGCTCATCGTCGGGGGCGAGTTCGGACAGGGGCACGGACAAGATCGCGCTCCGGGTAGGAGTGAAGCAGGCGGGATTAATGACTGACCGGTTAGTAATGTAGCTGGAGCGCGGCGGACCCGTCAAGGCAACCCATCCATCCGTGCGATCAGTGCGCCGCCCGCGCGACCAGTCCGCCCAGCCACTCGCGGATCACGTGCCGGCACGCGACGAAGCCGGACGAGGAGGGCAGCCATTCCAGCAGGGCGCTGCGCTCCCGCTGCGGGAAATCGGTGGGCGCCGGCACCACGTCGAAACCGGCGCGCCGGAAGGCCGCCGCCGCGCGTGGCATGTGGACGGCATCGGTCACCAGTGCGATGCGGCGCACGCCGTCGCGCCCGGCGAGCGCCGCCATGCGCTCGGCGTTCTCCGCCGTGTCGCGCGAGCGGTCGTCCAGCCAGCGCACCGACAGGCCGTAGTCCTCCTGCAGCATCCGGCGGGCGACCGTGCCTTCCGGCTCCATGCCGTCCATGGCGCCCCAGCCCAGGCCGCCGGCGAAGGCGATCGGCTTGCCGCTCTGGCGGGCCAGCCGCGCCGCATAGCGCAGCCGCACCAGGGCCGGTTCGCTGGGCTGGGCCGATCCGTATTCGGGCGGGTCGGGCCAGACGCCGGCGCCCAGCACCACGATGGCCTGCACGCTGCGCAGGTCCTGCGCCTGCAGCGGCGCCACCGGCGGCAGCAGTTCCTGGGCCAGCAGGCGGGCCACGGCGTGGCTGCCGGCCACGAGCGACAGCACGATGGCGACCGCCGCCAGGGTCAGCCCCGCCGCGCGCCGGCGGGTGGCGAGCAGCAGGCCCAGGAGCGCCAGCAGCAGGGTGCCCGTCGGCGGCAGCACCAGGGCGGTGAGGATCGGCTTGAGCTCACCGGGCTGCAAGGAAGCCCACCGTGGCAGTGACGTCGTGCATGGCCCGCGATGGTAAGGGAGCGCGCGGGGCACTACAGTGGGCGTCCAAGGAGACAGGCATGGCAAGTGAAACCATCGTATTGGGCGGCGGCTGCTTCTGGTGCACCGAGGCGGTCTACAAGGAAGTGCGCGGCATCACCGACGTCGAATCCGGCTACAGCAACGGCCAGGCGCAGCGCCCCACTTACGAGGAGGTCTGCACCGGCCGCACCGGGCACGCCGAGGTGGTGAAGCTCACCTACGACCCGGCGCAGATCAGCCTGCGGCAGATCCTGGAGATCTTCTTCGTCGTGCACGATCCGACCCAGCGCGATCGCCAGGGCAACGACGTAGGCACGCAGTACCGCAGCGGCATCTACACCACCACGCCGGAGCAGAAGGAGCAGGCCGAGGCCATGATCCGCGAGATGAGCCAGGAAAAGCTGTTCGGCAAGCCCATCGTCACCGAGGTGCAGCCGCTGTCGAACTACTGGCCGGCGGAGGACTACCACCAGGATTTCTTCGAGCGCAACCCGCACCAGGGCTACTGCCTGGCCGTGGCAGCGCCCAAGGTGGCCAAGTTCCGCAAGACCTTCAGCGAACTGGCGCGGAAGTGAACGGAGGGGGGCGAACTTCCGGACGCAGAGGACGCAAAGGGTACGCAAAGGACGCAAAAGAAAACCTTCTCAGGCTTCTGTCTCTTTTTTGCGTCCTCTGCGTATCTTTCGCGTCCTCTGCGTCCGGAAGTTGAGGTGAATTCCCGTCAGGGCGCGAGCCGCTCGCGAATCCACGTGCCCGCTTCGATCCGGTAGCGCAGGCGGTCGTGCAGCCGGCTCTTGCGTCCCTGCCAGAACTGCCACTCGTCCGGCACCAGCCGCAAGCCGCCCCAGTGCGGCGGGCGCGGCGGGTTGAGCATGAACTGCGCGCTGTACCGGGCCGCGTTGGCCACCAGCACGCCGCGGCCGGGGATCACCTGGCTCTGCGGACTGGCCCAGGCGCCGATGCGCGAGTCGAGCGGGCGGCTGGCGTAGTAGGCATCGCTTTCCCCCTCCCCGGTCTTTTCGACCCGGCCCTCGATGCGCACCACCCGCTCCAGCTCCACCCAGTGGAACTGCAGCGCGGCGTAGGGGTTGCCGGCCAGTTCCAGGCCCTTGCGGCTTTCGTAGTTGGTGTACCAGACGATGCCGCGCGCGTCGTAGCCCTTGACCAGGACGATGCGCGTGCTGGGGCGCAGGTTGCTGCCCACGGTGGCCACCGTCATCGCGTTGGGCTCGGGCACCTGGCCCGCGATCGCCTCCGCCAGCCACTGGTCGAACTGCGCGAGCGGATCGGCATGCGAGGCGTCCTCGCTCAGTTCGGCGCGCTCGTAGCTCTTTCGCAGTGCGGCGATGTGTTCGGACGGGCTGCTCATGGCGGGATTGTCGCATTCGGTGCTAAGTTCGCCGCATGCGCCCTCCCGTCGTCCTCGTGCTCGCCTCCGGCCGCGGCGAACGTTTCATCGCCTCCGGTGGGCAGGGTTCCAAGCTGCAGGCGCTGCTGGCGGGCAAGCCGGTGATCGAGCACACCCTGGCCGCCGTGCGCGCGAGCGGATTGCCGTGGCACGTCGAGGCGGCGGCCCATCCGGGCATGGGCGATTCGATCGCGGCCGGCGTGCGCGCCACCGCCGACGCCGGCGGCTGGCTGGTGCTGCCGGCGGACCTGCCGCTGGTGCACCCCGAGTCGTTGCGCGCGGTGGCCGCGGCGCTGCGACACGCCTCCGTCGTCCTGCCTTTCCACCAGGGCACGCGCGGGCATCCCGTGGGCTTTGCCGCGGAGCATGGCCCGGCGCTGATGGCGCTCAGCGGCCCCGAGGGCGCCGCCGCGATCGTGCGCGCCGCGCAGCCGCTGCGGCTGGAGCTGCCCGATGCGGGCATCGTCACCGACATCGACACCGTCGACGACCTCGCCCGGGCCGAGCGGATGCTGGAACGAGCGCGCAACCCGTAGGCTGGGGCGGCGCCAGCCGCCGAAGCTGAGCCGCGAAGCGCGAAGCCCAGCGCTTTTGCCAGCCTACGAATCCCGGATCTTCCGTAGTAGCCGCTCCAGGTTCCGATCCCGGATGTCGTGCCGCTTCAACTCCTCCAGCGTCCGGTGCGCGTACTCCAGCGTCGTGCCGTAGATCCCCGTCGCGGCGGCGAAGATCGCGCGCAACTCCTCCTCGCTCAGCTCCCCCGTATGGCTGGGGCTCTGGCGCGAGAGCGTGAAGGCGAGCGAGCGCACCGGCCCCTGCGGCGTGTGCGCGGTGAGCCAGCGCGGGTCGTAGACGGCCGTGACCATCTCGCGCTTCCACAGCCGCGCCAGCGTGGGCGCGCCTTCCTCGCGCGGGATGCGGAACACCATGCCGCGGCAGCAGCCGCCGGTGAGCAGCCCGAACACCAGGCCGGGCCGCTCGGGCGTGCCGCGGTTGATGCGGCTCCACATCTTGAGCGCACGGTGCCAGCCGTGCACGCGCGCCGGCCGGCGCTCGGCGTAGTCGAACTCGGGCCGCCAGATGAGGGACCCGTAGCCGAAGATCCACAAGTCCTCGCCGCCGCCCCACTCGGCCAGGGCGTGCTCCAGCATGCGCTGCGCATCGCGCGGCGGCTTCATCGCTTCGCTCACAGGCGAAACTCTAGCGGAAGTTGGTAACCGGTTCGTACCCGCCGACGCGCCACAAGGCCCATCCCGCGGGGTAGGATGCACACGACCCGCTACTAGATCACGAATGAAACTGCATCCCGTGCTGGAGGCGGTGACCCGGCGCATCCGCGAGCGCAGCGCGCCCAGCCGCTCCGCCTACCTCGCCCGCATAGCCGAGGCCGCGGCCCGCGAACGCGGCGCCGACCGGATGGGCTGCGCCAACGTCGCGCACGCCTTCGCCGGCATCCCGCCCAACGACAAGTTCCGCGTCGTCGCCGAGCGCGCGCCCAACATCGCGATCGTCAACTCGTACAACGACATGCTGTCGGCGCACGCGCCCTTCGGCGCGTTCCCGCAGGTGATCAAGGACGAGGCCCGCAAGCACGGCGCCACGGCCCAGGTTGCCGCCGGCGTGCCCGCCATGTGCGATGGCGTCACGCAGGGCACGGCCGGCATGGAGCTGAGCCTGTTCTCGCGCGACGTGATCGCGATGGCCACCGCCGTAGGCCTCAGCCACGACGTGTTCGACGCCGCCCTGATGCTGGGCATCTGCGACAAGATCGTGCCCGGCCTGCTGATCGGCGCGCTGCACTTCGGCCACCTGCCCACCGTGTTCGTGCCGGGCGGGCCCATGCCCAGCGGCCTGTCCAACAGCGAGAAGGCCAAGGTGCGCGAACAGGCGGCGCAGGGCCTGGTGGGCCGCGAGGAACTGCTCGAGGCCGAGGAGAAGGCCTACCACACGCAAGGCACCTGCACCTTCTACGGCACCGCCAACAGCAACCAGATGCTGATGGAAGCGATGGGGCTGCACGTGCCCGGATCGGCCTTCGTGCAGCCGCAGCAGGCGCTGCGCGAGCAGCTCACGCGCGAGGCCGTGCGCACGGCGCTCGGCATCCTGAAGGCGCGCCGCTTCACGCCGATCGGCCGGCTGGTCGACGAGCGCTGCATCGTCAACGCGATGGCGGCGCTGCTGGCCACCGGCGGCTCCACCAACCACCTGATCCACTGGGTGGCCGTGGCGCGCGCCGCCGGCATCGTGATCGACTGGAACGACTTCGAGGAGCTGTCTTCGGTGGTGCCGCTGCTGGCGCGCGTCTATCCCAATGGCGTGGCCGACGTGAACCAGTTCCAGGCCGCCGGCGGGCCGGG
>NZ_DASSVG010000183.1:0-9064 GCF_035706265.1 Ramlibacter sp.
CACCGACCTCGGGCACGTGACGGCGCACGTGATGCAGGAACTCGCGGGCTGCGCCACCCTGCTGCTGGAATGCAACCACGACGAGGAGATGCTGCGCGCCTCGCGCTACCCGCCCTTCCTGAAGCGGCGCGTGGCCGGGCCTTACGGGCATCTCGCCAACTCCGCCGCGGCACAACTCGCGCAATCGGTGCTGGCGGCCGGCCGCCTGCGGCAGGTGGTCGCCGGCCACCTCAGCGAGCAGAACAACAAGCCCGAACTGGCGCGTGCCGCACTGGCGCAGGCGCTGGCCTGCGGGCCCGACGACGTGCATGTCGCCGACGGCCCCAGCGGCAGCGGCTGGCTGACCGCGTAGCCGCACCATGAAAAAAGCCGCCCGAGGGCGGCTTTCATGCGGGAGCGCGCGCAGCGCGCTGGCCGCTCAATTCGAAGCGGCGCCGGAAGCGGGCGTGGCCGCGCCGGTGGCCGTGTCGGCAGCAGCGGAGGCGGAGCCGGTGGCAGCGGAAGCAGCGCTGTCGGCGGCGGGGGCGGCGGCAGGAGCCGGCGCGGGCGCGGGTTCCGGAGCGGGGGCGGGGGCAGCAGCCGGGGCGGGCGCGGGCGCCGGCTCTTCCTTCTTGCCGCAAGCGGCGAGGGCGACGGCAGCAACCAGGGAGGCCAGAACGAGCGATTTCTTCATTTCAGTTTCCTTCTAGGGACGGGACGACGATCCGGAACTTTTTCCTGCGGGCAAGCCGCCGGTTGGAGCGAAAGAGGGCCGAATCCCCCTCCAACACAGCCAAAAATTATATACCGCAATAGCTTTTTCCTCAGGGGTGACCCTAGGTAAGGGAACTTTTCCTCACAGTCCCAGGGTCGTCGCCGGGAAGGCGGGCGTGGCCTTCTGCAGCCACTCGTTCAAAGCTTCGCGCAGCAGCACGCGGCGTTCGGGCTCGTCGCCGCAATAGCCGTTGCAGTGCGCGAGGTCGCGCCGTTCCAGCACCCAGCGCGGGCTCCACAGGGCGCTGGGCAGGTCCAGCCGGTCGGCCGCGGGGCAGGCCACCGCCGTCACGATGTGCGACCACAGGCGGCGCCACTGCACGAAGCGGGCATGCTGGCGCAGCACCACTTCGTAGCTGCGCGCGAGCAGCACCATGCGGCGTCCGCCCGCGGACCAGGCCTGCAGCGACTCGGCGACGGCGCGCTCGCCGAGCGGCCAGTCCTCGAAGTCCGGGTCGCTGAGGATGATCTCGCGCCAGCCTTCGCGCGCTGCGCACGCGAGCGCGTCGCGCAGCAACTGGCGGAATTCCTCGCGGCCCTCGAAACGGCGCGAAGGCAGGGGCGCGGCAGCTTCTTCGTTCATGGCAATCCTCCTCCTCGGCGGGTTCGCTACTCGCCGTTCGCGTGCGCCCAGCCGGCCTCGCACCACGAAGCCAGCAACTCGCGCGCGGCCTCGCTGGCGCGCGCCAGGTCCGTCGCATCGAGCCGGCGCCGGTCGGCCAGCCGGCGCATCAGCTTCGCATCGGCGCCGGCGGCGCGCCAGGCCTCGCCATTGACGAACACGTGGCGCTCGTCGTGCAGCATGCGCGTCCGCGCATCGAGCACCAGCGAACGCAGGCGGCGCGGCGCGCGCCCGGGCTCGAACCACACGTTGGCCTTCGGCTCGGTGAGGTATTCGCCCAGCGCGCGATCGAGCGCGGATGCATCCTTCAGTGCGGCGGCGAGCGCCTCCTGCGCGAAGGCGCGCAGTCCCGCGGGGATCGCGCCGGGCGTTTCGGTGGCGGGCTGGGCCGGGTCACGGTACAGGCGCTGCGCGCCCTCTTCCGCGGCCTCGTCGGCGATGCGCTGCAGCAGCTCGCGCGCGAGCTCCGCCTGGGCGGGCGCGCGAAAGCCGATCGAGTACGTCTGGCACTCGCCTTCGGCGATGCCGTCGTGCGCATAGCGCGGCGGCAGGTACAGCAGGTCGCCAGGCTCGAGCACGAACTCCTGCTCCGGCTCGAAGCGGGCCAGGATCTTCAGCGGCACGTCCGGCTGCAACTGCAGGTCCGAGCTGCGGCCGATGCGCCAGCGGCGCCGCCCCTGTGCCTGCAGCAGGAACACGTCGTAGCTGTCGAAGTGCGGGCCGACGCCGCCGCGGTCGGTGGCGTAGCTGATCATGAGGTCGTCGAGCCGCGCGGCCGGCACGAAGCCGAACTGGTGCAGCAGCGCGTGCGCGCCCGCGTGGTGCAGGTCCACGCCCTGCACCAGCAGCGTCCAGCCGGGCTGCTTCAGCGCCGGCAGGGCGCGGCGCGCGAACGGGCCGCGCTGCAGCCGCCAGGAGC
Organism: Ramlibacter sp.; assembly: GCF_035706265.1. Classification (GTDB taxonomy): domain Bacteria; phylum Pseudomonadota; class Gammaproteobacteria; order Burkholderiales; family Burkholderiaceae_C; genus Ramlibacter. The sequence continues at coordinate 2,295 of NZ_DASSVG010000183.1, forward strand.
GGCCTTCGTGCACGACGAGGCGCGATTCGACTTCCTGGCGCGCGGCCAGCGCGAACAGGTCGCGCGGCGGCAGCAGGGCCTGGAAGCCCGGGATGGCCTGGCGCACCAGCAGGGGCTTCTTCTGCCAGTGCCTCTTCATGAACACGGCCGGGCTCAGGCCGCCGAGCAGGGCCAGGGGTGCGGTGGGATCCATGGGGAACTGCGACAATTCTCCTATGGAAATCACACCGAACTGCGTCGTCGCGCTGACGTGGACGCTGAAGGACACCCTGGGCGAAGAGCTCGACCGCCTAGAGGATCCCGTGGAGTTCCTGGTCGGCGGCAACGACCTGCTGGCCAAGGTGGAGGAAGCGCTGCAGGGCCACGAGCCCGGCGACCGGCTCGACCTGCACCTGGAGCCGGAGGACGCCTTCGGCGACTACGACGAACAGCGCGTGTTCCTGGAGCCGCGCAGCGTCTTTCCCAAGGAGCTGGAGGAAGGCATGACCTTCGAGGGCCTGCCCGCCGGCGCCACCAGCCAGGACGCGCCGAAGAACCTGCTGTACACGGTGACGGAGATCTACCCCGAGCACGTCGTGCTCGATGGCAACCACCCGCTCGCCGGCATCGCGATCCGCCTGCACCTGAAGGTGGAGGCCGTGCGCGAGGCAACCGAGGAGGAAGTGGGCCGCGGCACGCTGGGGACGGGGTTCTTCCGCATCGGCGATTGATTGAAGGCTGCGCGGTCCGAGCCGCCAGTCAACAGCCGGACGCAAAGGACGCAAAGAAGCGCAAAGAACGCAAAAGGGACACCTTCGACAGGATTCCTTTTGCGTCCTTTGCGTAACCTTCGCGTTCTTTGCGTCCGGCTGTTCAATGACGCCCGGCGCAGACCGGGCGTTCTTCATGGCGCGACGGGCGCTCAGCCGCGATAGATCACGCCGTTGTCCACGCGCACCCGGTCGCCCACGCGCAGGTCGCCCGTGGCCGGCACTTCGTACGTGCGGATCAGGCCCTGGTCCGTCTGCATCGTGATGCGATAGCCCGCCTGGGTGGTGATGCCCTGCGAGTTGCGCGCGATCTGGCTGCCCACCGCAGCGCCGGCCACGCCACCGAGCACCGTCGCGGCCGTGCGGCCCGAGCCGCCGCCGATCTGGTTGCCCAGCAGGCCGCCCACCACGCCGCCGACCACCGCGCCCAGCACGTTGCGGCCGCCCAGCGGCGCGTTGGTGCCCACCGGCAGGTATTCGATGTTCACGATGCGGCCGTATTCGGTGCCCGCGACCGGATAGCTCGCGACCGGATAGGTGGCCGTCGTGGTCGTCGGATAGCTCGAATAGGTCGGATAGGTGCTCGCGACCGGATACGACGAGCAGGCCGCGAGCGTCGCGAGGGCCAGGCCGCCGGTCACCACGGAGGCAAGACGGGAAAAGGTGCGCATGGAATTCTCCTTCGTTTGCTGATCTGCACACGGCGCCACCCACCGCGGGTGCACCCTGTACAGCTCATTGAAACGAGCGCAAGCCGCGCGAGGGTGCAGGCTTTCCCGCACTTACACGTAGGACCGCGTTGTGCAGCTTGTCAGGCGCTGCGCACGCGCCCGGGCATCAGCTCTTCCCTGTGGAGCCGTAGCCCCCTGCACCGCGCTGCGTGGCCGGGAATTCGGCGACGACGCGGAAGGCGGCCTGCACCACCGGCACGATCACCAGTTGCGCGAGCCGCTCCATGGGCTGCAGCGTGAAGGCCGTGTCGCTGCGGTTCCAGGCGCTCACCATCAGCTGGCCCTGGTAGTCGCTGTCGATCAGGCCGACGAGATTGCCCAGCACGATGCCGTGCTTGTGGCCCAGGCCTGACCGCGGCAGGATCAGCGCCGCATAGCCGGGGTCCTTCAGCCAGATGGCAATGCCGGTGGGCACCAGCTGCCAGGCGTTGGGCGCCAGCGTGAGCGGCGCATCGAGGCAGGCGCGCAGGTCCAGCCCGGCGCTGCCCGGCGTGGCATAGGTGGGCAACTGGTCCGCCATGCGCGGATCGAGGATCTTGACGTCGACTTGCATTCGGAAAAGGTTCAGGCCTGGGCGCGGCGGCGGGCGATCTCGGCGACCAGCTGGCGCGCGAGCACGAGCTTGGAGGCGCGCGGCAGCTCCACCGCGCCCTGCGCGTCCACCAGCAGCAGCTGGTTGTCGTCCTGGCCGAAGGTGCTGGGGCCGATGTTGCCCACCAGCAGGGGCACGCCCTTGCGTTCGCGCTTGGCCTTGGCGTTGGCGGCCAGGTCGTGGCTCTCGGCGGCGAAGCCGACGCAGAACAGCGCGCCCGCCTGCGCCCGCGCGCTGCGCGCCACGGTGGCCAGGATGTCGGGGTTCTCGGTGAAGCTCACGGTGGGCGGCGGGCTGCCACCCTCCTTCTTGATCTTCTGCCCGGATTCGGTGGCGGGCCGCCAGTCGGCCACGGCGGCGGTGGCGACGAACACGTCGGCCTGCGCGACCTCGGCCTCGGTGGCGGCCAGCATCTCGCGCGCCGAACGCACGTCGATGCGGCGCACGCCGCGCGGCGTGGGCAGGCTCACCGGCCCGGCAACGACGCTCACTTCGGCGCCGGCCTCGTGCGCAGCACGCGCGATGGCGAAGCCCATCTTGCCGGAGGAATGGTTGGTGATGCCGCGGATCGGATCCAGCGCCTCGAAGGTGGGCCCCGCGGTGACGACCACCTTGCGGCCGGCCAGCACCTTGGGCTGGAAGAAGGCCACCACGTCCTCGAGGATCTGCTCCGGCTCCAGCATGCGGCCGTCGCCGGTCTCGCCGCAGGCCTGCTCGCCGCTGCCCACCCCCAGCAGGGTGGCGCCGTCGGCGGCGAGCTGCGCCATGTTGCGCTGGGTGGCGGGGTGGGCCCACATCTCGCGGTTCATCGCCGGCGCGATCAGAAGCGGCACGGTGGCGATCGGCCGCGCGAGGCACATCAGCGACAGCAGCTCGTCGGCCGCGCCATGCACCAGCCTGGCCATGAAGTCGGCGCTGCAGGGGGCGATGAGGATGGCGTCGGATTGCCGCGACAGGTTGATGTGCGGCATGTTGTTCGGCTCGCGCGGATCCCACTGCGAGCAGTAGACCGGGCGGTTCGACAGCGCCTGCATGGTCACGGGCGTGATGAATTGCTCGCTCGCCGCGGTCATCACCACCTGCACCGTCGCGCCTTCCTTCACCAGCGCCCGGCACAGCTCCGCGGACTTGTAGCACGCGATGCCGCCCGTGAGCCCGAGGACGATGTGCTTGCCGGCGAGGTCGTTCATGAGTCGAGTTTAGCGTTGAGCGTCAAGCGTTGAGCGTTGAGCGTGGGCGCGTTGGAAGTCGGGCGTGCCGCGCCTCGGACGTCCAACCCTCAACGCTGAACGCTCAACGCCCAACCTTATAATCCTGCTTTACCACCTCCCCGGGAGCACGCACCTCCCGACCGACATGACCAAATTCGTCTTCGTCACCGGCGGTGTGGTGTCCTCCCTGGGCAAGGGAATCGCCTCAGCCTCCCTCGCAGCGATCCTGGAGTCGCGGGGCCTCAAAGTCACCCTCATCAAGCTCGATCCCTACATCAACGTGGATCCGGGCACGATGTCGCCCTTCCAGCACGGCGAGGTGTTCGTCACCGACGACGGCGCCGAGACCGACCTGGACCTGGGCCACTACGAGCGCTTCATCTCCACCCGGATGCGCCGCGCCAACAACTTCACCACCGGCCAGATCTACAAGAGCGTGCTGGAGAAGGAGCGCCGGGGCGACTACCTGGGCAAGACGGTGCAGGTGATCCCGCACGTCACCAACGAGATCCAGGAATTCATCCGCCGCGGCGCCGGCATGGGCACCGAGAGCGAAGTGGACGTGGCGATCGTCGAGATCGGCGGCACGGTGGGCGACATCGAGTCGCTGCCGTTCCTGGAAGCGGTGCGCCAGATGGCCCTGAAGCTGGGCCCCAACAACTCCGCCTTCGTCCACCTGACGTACGTGCCCTACATCCAGGCCGCCGGCGAGCTGAAGACCAAGCCCACGCAGCACACGGTGCAGAAGATGCGCGAGATCGGCATCCAGCCCGACGCCCTGCTGTGCCGCGCCGACCGCAACATCCCCGAGGACGAGGCCGACAAGATCAGCCTGTTCACCAACGTGCCGAAGTGGGGCGTGATCTCCATGCCGGACGTGGACACCATCTACAAGGTGCCGCGCGTGCTGCACGAGCAGGGCCTCGACGGTCTGATCTGCGACAAGCTGCGCCTGAACACGCCGCCGGCCAACTTGAAGCGCTGGGACCAGCTGGTCTACGAGGTGGAGCATCCGCGCGGCGAGGTCAACATCGCCATGGTCGGCAAGTACGTCGACCTGTCGGACAGCTACAAGTCCCTCAACGAGGCGCTGCGCCACGCCGGCCTGAAGAACCACGTGCGGGTGAAGATCGACTACGTCGATTCCGAGACGATCACGCCGGAGACGGTGGGCCAGCTCGCCAAGTTCGACGCCGTGCTGGTGCCCGGCGGCTTCGGCAAGCGCGGCGTGGAAGGCAAGATCCTCGCCGCCCGCCACGCCCGCGAGCACAAGGTGCCCTATCTGGGCATCTGCCTCGGCATGCAGGTCGCCACCATCGAGTACGCGCGCGACGTCGCCGGCCTCGAAGGCGCCAACAGCACCGAGTTCGATCCCGCGACCAAGCACCCGGTGATCGCCCTCATCACCGAATGGCAGGACGCGAGCGGCGCGATCCAGACCCGCACGGAGCAGTCCGACCTCGGCGGCACCATGCGCCTGGGGGCGCAGAGCTCCGACGTCGCGCCCGGCACGCTGGCCCACCAGATCTACGGCGATGTGGTGACCGAGCGGCACCGCCACCGCTACGAAGCCAACGTGAAATACCTCGACCAGCTGCGCAAGGCGGGGCTGGTGATTTCCGCGCTGACGCAGCGCGAGCACCTGACGGAGATCGTCGAGCTGCCGCAGGACGTGCACCCCTGGTTCATGGGCGTGCAGTTCCACCCGGAATTCAAGTCCACGCCCTGGGACGGCCATCCCCTGTTCAACGCCTTCATCCATGCCGCCTGCGAGCACCAGGCGCAGCGGCAGGGCACGAGCGCCAAATCCCTCAAGGTGGTGGGCTGACATGAAGCTGTGCGGTTTCGAGGTCGGCCTGGACCGGCCCTTCTTCCTCATTTCCGGCCCCTGCGTGGTCGAATCCGAGCAACTGCAGATGGACGTGGCCGGCCAGCTGAAGGAGATCACCTCCGCGCTGGGCATCCCCTTCGTCTTCAAGAGCAGCTACGACAAGGCCAACCGCTCCTCCGGCGCCAGCTTCCGCGGCCCCGGGATGGAAAAGGGCCTGGAGATCCTGGCCAAGGTGAAGCGCGAGCTGAACGTGCCCGTGCTCACCGACGTCCACACCGAGGCCGAGGTGCCCACGGTGGCCAAGGTGGTCGACGTGCTGCAGACGCCCGCGTTCCTGTGCCGCCAGACCGATTTCATCCGCGCCGTGGCCCAGTCCGGCAAGCCGGTGAACATCAAGAAGGGCCAGTTCCTCGCCCCCGGCGACATGAAGAACGTGATCCAGAAGGCCCGCGACGCCGCGCGCGAGAAGGGCCTGCCGGAAGACGCGTTCATGGCCTGCGAGCGCGGCGCCAGCTTCGGCTACAACAACCTGGTCTCCGACATGCGCTCGCTCGCGATCATGCGCGAGACCGGCGCGCCGGTGGTGTTCGACGCCACCCACTCCGTGCAGCTGCCGGGCGGCCAGGGCACCAGCTCCGGCGGCCAGCGCGAGTTCGTCCCGGTGCTCTCGCGCGCCGCGGTGGCGGTGGGCGTGGCGGGCCTGTTCATGGAGACCCACCCCGATCCGGCCAAGGCGCTCTCCGACGGGCCCAACGCGGTGCCGCTGAAGCACATGCGCGCCCTGCTGGAGACGCTGGTGGCACTCGATCGCGTGACCAAGAAGAACCGCCTGCTGGAGAACGACTTTGCCTAGCGCCTACATCCTCGCCAATGTCGACGTCACGGATCCGCAGCAGTACGAGGAGTACAAGCGGCTGTCCACCATCGCCATGAAGGCCCACGGCGCGGAAGTCTGCATCCGCGGCGGCGCCGCGCAGGTGATCGAGGGCGACTGGACGCCGGGCCGCATGGTGCTGCTGAAGTTCCCCTCCACCGAAAAGGCGCGCGCCTTCTACGACTCCCCCGAGTACCAGGCCGCAAAGAAGGCCCGCGAGGGAGCAGCCGTGATGCGGATGCTGCTGATCGAAGGCACCTGAATACCGAAGGCAGGACGCAGAGAACGCAAAGGGTACGCAGAGAACGCAAAAAAGACATTTTCAAGATGGCTTCTTTTGCGTCCTTTGCGTACCCTTTGCGTCCTCTGCGTCCGGAAGTTTTTTTGAACCCAAGAGAAACCTGAATGAGCGCAATCGTTGACAAGGTCGGCCGCGAGATCCTGGACTCGCGCGGCAACCCCACCGTGGAATGCGACGTCCTGCTGGAGTCCGGCACCATGGGCCGCGCGGCGGTTCCCTCGGGCGCCTCCACCGGCTCGCGCGAGGCGATCGAGTTGCGCGACGGCGATCCCAAGCGCTACCTGGGCAAGGGCGTGCTCAAGGCCGTGGAGCACGTCAACACCGAGATCTCCGAAGCGGTGCTGGGCCTCGACGCCTCCGAGCAGAACTTCCTGGACAAGACCCTCATCGACCTGGACGGCACCGAGAACAAGAGCCGCCTGGGCGCCAACGCCATGCTGGCCGTCTCCATGGCCGTCGCCCGCGCGGCCGCGGAGGAATC
>NZ_DASSVG010000184.1:0-2285 GCF_035706265.1 Ramlibacter sp.
CCGGGGCCGCCGGCGCGCAGGTCGGCGAGCAGGAAGTTCTCGCTGCCGGCGAAGACGTCGAAGCCCTGCGGGCCGAACTCCTCGATCATCGCCTGGGTGTGCTTCCAGTCGCCGCCGCTGTCCTTCATGCCGGCCACGATGTCGGGATAGGACTTCAGCAGGCGCGCCACCAGGCCGCGCGGGATCGGCGTGTTCGACACCGGCGGGATGTGGTACAGGTAGATGCGCAGGCGCTCGTCCGCCACGGCGTCGATGATGGCCGCGAAGTGGCGATAGAGCCCTTCCTCGCTCACGCCCTTGTAGTAGAAGGGCGGCAGCATCAGCACGCCTGCGGCGCCGGCCTGCACGGCCTGGCGCGTGAGCTCGATGGAATCGGTGATGGAGCAGCAGCCGGTGCCCGGCATCATGCGCGCGGGCGGCAGGCCCGCTTCCAGCAGCGCGTCGAACAGCTGGCGCTTCTCCGCCACCGACATCGAGTTGGCCTCGGAGTTGGTGCCGAAGATCGCCAGCCCCACCTCCTGCTCCAGCAGCCAGCGGCAGTGGCGGATGAAGCGGTCCGGATCCGGCGTGTAGTCGGCGTTGAAGGGTGTCAGGACAGGCGAGAGGACGCCCTGCAGGCGCGGGGTGGCGAGGCTCATGGGGTTGGTTGCTCCTTGCTGGGCGCCTGCGCGCAGTCGTCCACGATGGCCTGCGGGGCTCCAGGCCTCGCATGCTCGAACGATGCGGCAGTCACGGCGTGACGGATTTTTTATCGTACATTGCCCCTCATTTCTCGTCATCCCCGTAGAAGCCAGACATGACAGGACCACGGATCCGCCACGGCGTGCGCCAGTTCACGGCGCGATGCGCCCCAGCCTCCTTCGGAAGCCGAGCCGCAGAAGGCCGCAAAGGGGAGCGCCAGTGACGGCCGCAGCCCTGCGTGTGGTCCGTTCGGACCTGTGGATCGACGCCGCCTTCGACGAGCGCCTGCAGCGCGAGCCCGGCATTTCATTGAGCGTGTTCCGGGTGCGCGGCCCTTCCGCCGCAGCCTGGGACCTGCTGTCGCAGGCGCACGTCTACCACGTGTCCGCGGCCAAGGACGAACTGGCCCAGGAATGGTTCGTGCGCGCCGACCTGATCGCGCGCTGCCCGCAGCTGCTGTGCGTCTCCTCCTCGGGCGCCGGCTACGACACCATCGACGTGGCGGCCTGCACGGCGGCCGGCATCGCGGTGGTCAACCAGGCGGGCGGCAACGCGGCTTCGGTGGCGGAGCACACCTTCGGCTTCATCCTGGGCCTGTCGCGCCGGATGCTGGAAGGCGACCGGCGCCTGCACCGCGAGACCGGCTACGCGCGCGAGGACGTGATGGGCCACGAGGTCCAGGGCAGGACGCTGGGGGTCGTGGGCATCGGCCACACCGGCCGCCGTGTCGCCGCGCTGGCCCGCGCCTTCGGCATGGAAGTGATCGCCACCGATCCGCTGCTGGCGCCCCAGGAGATCGAGCGCCGCGGCGCCCGGCCCGTGTCCTTCCACGAGCTGCTCGCGCAATCGGACATCGTGTCGCTGCACTGCCCGCGCGATGCGAGCACGCTGAAGATGATGAATGCCGAGGCCTTCGCGCGCATGAAGAAGGGCGCGCTCTTCATCACCACCGCGCGCGGCGGCATCCACGACGAGGCGGCGCTCGTCGATGCGCTGCGCTCCGGCCACCTGGCCGGCGCCGGCCTCGACGTGTGGGACCGGGAGCCGCCGCCGCTGGACCATCCGCTGCTGGCCATGGACAACGTCTACGGCACCTTCCACACGGCCGGCGTCACGCACGAGGCGCGTCGCAATGTCGCCCGCATCGCCGCGGACCAGATCGCGGCGTTCGCGGCCGGCGAGCGCCCGCCGCGGCTCGTCAATCCGGAAGTCTGGCCTGCCTTCGAGCAGCGGCGCGCGCGCATCCTGGGCTGAAGCCGAACCCCGCCAAAGCCTGAACCTGCGGCCGCCCTCTGTCGGCCGCAGGGCGCCTACCACTCCACCAGGCTCAAGCCGATGCTGAAGACGGTGCGGCTGCGGTTGAAATCGAGCAGCGTGTCGCCGTAGCCGGTGAAGATCTGGGTGTGCAGCTGCAGGCCGCTCGGCGGCCCTTCGCCGGTGTCGGCCAGCGTGCGGAACCACTCCAGCCGCAGCGAGCCGCGGCCGCGCGCGCGCAGCGAATGGCGGGCGGTGGCCTGGAACAGGTTGCGCCGGCTGTGGTGCCACACGGCCCGCAGCTCGCCGCGGCCGATGAAGTCGCTGATGCGGGGGTTGTCGTCGTCGGC
>NZ_DASSVG010000185.1:0-13921 GCF_035706265.1 Ramlibacter sp.
ATCCACCTGTACGAGGTGGCGCGCGAGATGGGGATCGGCCTGGCCGACATCCAGCGCCACTTCCCCAACAAGGACGCCATCGCGGAGGCCTGGTTCGACCTCGCCGATGCCGCGCTGTTGCGGCTGGCGCAGACGCCCGGCTGGCTGCAGCTGCCGGTGCGCGAGAGGCTGCAGGACGCGTACACCGAGTGGCTCGAAACGCTGGCGCCGCACCGGCGGATCACGCGCGAGATGCTGGGCTACAAGCTGCAGCCGGAGCACGTGCACCTGCAGGTGCGCGGCGTGCTGCGCATCAGCGACACGGTGCAGTGGATCCGCGAGGTGGCGATGGTGCCGGAGGTGGGCTGGCGGCGCGAGACGGCGGAGACCGTGCTCACGACGATCTTCCTGACGGTCTTCACGCACTGGCTGTTCGACGGCTCGCCGCAGGCGCGCCGCACGGAAGTGCTGCTGGAGCGGTTGCTGCGGATGGCGGACTTCGCAGCGAGGATTCCGGTGCAGCTGCCGCGATGGGAGCGGCGCGCGCGGTGAGCAGGCCGAAATCGCTGGGCTTTCGCTGTCGCTCCAGCGCCAGCCTACGAGACGGCGCCTCGCCACGTGGCTACACCCGTACGCTGGGTGTTGAGCCGCGCTTGCACCCGTAGGCTGGTGCTGAGCCGCGACAGCGCGAAGCCCAGCGATGCGCGAGCGCAGCGGAGCGCTGGGCTTTCGCTGTCGCTCCAGCGCCAGTCTACGAATCCGCCAGCCCGCGCCGCAGCCCTTGCTAGTTGACCCCCAGGTAAGCCTGCCGGATGTAGTCGTCCGATCCCAGCTCCGCGCTGCTGCCGCTGCGGCCTACCTGGCCGTGCTCCAGCACGTAGACGCGGTCGGCCACGCGCAGGGCCGACTGGGCATCCTGTTCCGCCATCAGGATCGCCGTGCCGCCGGCCTGGATGCGCTTGATGGCGTCGAAGATCTCCACCTTCAGGCGGTGCGCGATCCCGACCGAAGGCTCGTCGAGCAGCAGCAGCGCGGGCCGTCCCATCAGCGCGCGGCCGATCGCCACCATCTGCTGCTGCCCGCCGGAGAGCGTGCTCACCACCTGGGCACCGCGCTCCTTCAACACCGGGAACAGGCGATAGACCTGCTCCAGGTCCTCCTGCACCTGCGCGCGGTCGCTGCGCAGCCACGCGCCCAGCATCAGGTTCTTGAGCACGGTGAGCTCGGGAAACAGCCGCCGCCCTTCGGGGCAATGGCAGATGCCCTTGCCCACCACCGCGTGCGCGGGCAGCTCCTGCAGCGACTCGCCCTTGAACGTGAGGGTGCCCGACGAAGGCTGGGCGCGCGAGATCGCTTTCAGCAGCGTGCTCTTGCCGGCGCCGTTGGGGCCCAGCACGGCGACGAACTCGCCCGGCGCCACCTGCAGCGACACGTCCTCCAGCGCCACCGCCTTGCCGTAGGCCACCGAGAGCTGGCGCACCTCAAGCAGCATGGGCGGCCTCCGCCACGTCCGCGTCGCGGCCGATGTAGGCCTCGACCACCGCGGGATTGCGCACGATCTCCTCCGGCGTGCCCTGCGCGATCACGGCGCCGAAATCGAGCGCGATCACGCGCTGCACCAGGCTCATGAACTCGCGCAGCTTGTGCTCGATCAGCACCACGGTGAGCCCCTCCTGCGCGTGCACCTGGCGGATCAGCGCCGAGAGTTCGGCCATCTCGCCGCTGCCCAGGCCCGCGAAGGGCTCGTCCAGCAGCAGCAGGCGCGGCCGCGCGGCGAGCGCGCGGGCGATCTCCAGCCGGCGCTGGTCGCCATAGGACAGCACGGCCACCGGCACCTCTTCGCGCCCCGCGAGGCCCACGCGCGCCAGCAGCTCGCGCCCGCGCGCCTGCAGGTCGGCGCCGCGTTCGCGCTGCAGGCCGAGCGCGCCGACCACCACGTTCTCCAGCACCGTCAACCCGGCGAAGGGCCGGCAAAGCTGGAAGGTGCGCGAGATGCCGCGCGCGGCGATGCGGTACGGCGGCAACCCCAGCAGGCTGTGGCCGTCGAACACGATGCGCGCGCCCGGATCGGGCGGGATGAAGCCGGTCAAGAGGTTGTAGAGGGTGGTCTTGCCGGCGCCGTTGGGGCCGAGGATGCCGACGATCTCGCCGCGCCGGATCGTGCAGGCGAAGTCGCGCAGCGCGTGCAGGCCGCCGAAGCGCTTGTTCAGGTTCTCGACTTCCAGCAGTGCACTCATGCGCGCTGCTCCATCGCATCCGAAGCCACCGGCACCAGCGGCTCCTTGCCCTTGCGCCGCAGGAGCGAGCGCAGCTTCTTCCACACCGGCGCGACCAGCCCGTGGGGCAGGAAGAACAGGATCAGGATCAGCGCGCAGCTGTACACCATCAGCCGCCATTCGCCGAACTCGCGCAGCAGCTCCGTCAGCAGCACCAGCAGGATCGCCCCGCCCACCGGGCCGTAGATGGTGCCCATGCCACCCACGTAGACCATGGTGATGATCGTGATCGAGGTGACCACCGCGAACAGCTGCGGGCTCACCTGCAGCTGGTAGTGCGCGTACATCGCGCCGCCGGCGCCGGCGCAGGCGGCGCTGATCACCAGCGAGGCGATCTTGTAGAAGGTGACGTTGATGCCGGCCGCCTGGCAGGTGGCCTCGTCGCCGCGGATGGCACGCAGGATCAGCCCCCAGTGCGAGCGCGCCAGCGCCAGCAGCAGCACCGTCATGAGCACCAGCGTGCCAAGCACGAAGTAGTAGAACCCGAGCTGCGAGCGGATCAGCGGCTCGAGGCCGTTGATGCCTTCCTCCCCACCCGTGTACTCCCAGAAGATCAGCATCAGCCGCTGCATGATCACCGCGCCCGAGAGCATGGCGAGCGCGAAGTACGGCCCCTTCAGGCGCAGCGTCGGCAGGCCGATCAGCAGCGCGAACAGCACCGAGACGAGCATGCCGGCCGGCAGGCTCCACCACGCATTGGCGCCGAAGCTGGTGTTCAGGAAGCCGGCCGTGTAGGCCCCGACGCCGATGAACAGGCTGTGGCCGAAGTTCTCGCGCCCCGTGAGGCCGGACATGAAGTCCCAGCTCACGGCCCAGATGCCGTAGATCGCGCTGACCGTCAGCACCCCGATCAGGTAGTTGCTGGGAAAGACCAGCGGCAGGAGCGCCATCGCACCGACCAGGACGGCGGCGGCGGCGAGGTCGAGGCGGTGGCGCAGCATGCGGGCCCTCTAGAAGGCGGCGCGGCGGCCGAAGATCCCCGCCGGCCGCACCACCAGCATCAGCAGCGTGGCGAGCACCGAGACGATCTCGGTCCACGAAGTGGAGGCCGCGTAGGCCACGATGGTCTCGGCGTAGCCCAGCATCAAGGCGGCGATGATGCTGCCGGGAATGGAGCCGAGGCCGCCCACCACCACGATGGCGAAGGCCTTCACGATCGGCAGCAGCCACATGGTGGGCTGCACGCTCAGGAAGGGCCCGGCCAGGATGCCGGCCGCCGCCGCCAGCCCCGCCGAAATCCCCATCACGACGGAGAAGATCCGGTCGCTCGGGATGCCGACGTACTGGGCCGCCTGCGCGTCCTGCGAGATGGCGAGGATGGCCGAGCCCAGCCGCGTGTGCTGGATGAACAGCCACAGCGCCGCGATCACCATCACGCTCACCGCCAGCGCCAGCAGGCGCGAGCCGGCCACGTCGACGCCGCCGATCGTGACCTTGGCATCGACGAAGCCCGGCACGTTGCGGTACTCCGAGCCGAAGGTGAGGAACAGCGCCTGCTCCACCACCAGCGCCACCGCCAGCGTGATCATCAGCACCGCCAGCTGCGACGAGCGCATCGGCCGCACGAACACCCGCTCCACCGCCACGCCGAACAGCGCCACCGCGGCGATCGACGCCAGCGCGGCGGGCAGCAGCGGCCACTTGAGCGAGGACGTGAGCCAGTAGGCGCCGTAGGCCCCCAGCGCGTAGAAGGAGCCGTGCGCCAGGTTGAGCACCCGGGCCACGCCGAAGATCAGCGTGAAGCCGACGGCGAGCATCGCGTAGATCGCGCTGCTCACCGCCCCGACGATCAGGATTTCCAGCATGGACGTTGGGCGTTGAGCGTTGAGCGTTGAGCGTTGAGCGTTGAGCGTTGAGCGTGGGTGTTGGCCGGTTCCATACGCCAAACGCTCAACGCCCAACGCCGAACGCCGAACCTTCTATTGCTTGATCCAGCTCGGGTACTTGAAGTCCGCCGTGCGCTGCGTCTTCGGGTACACCACCTCGCGCTTGCAGCCGTCGCGCCATTGCGCCAGCAGGAAGGACGGGCCCTTGTAGCTGGCGTTGCCCGGCTTGACGTCGTGCGTCTCATCGAACTGGATGATGCCCGGAATGCCGGTGTAGTTGGTCTTCTCCAGCTCCTTGATCACCTTGGCGGCGTCGGTGCTGCCGGCGCGCTTGACCGCATCGGCATAGATGTAGACCGCGTCGTTGGCGCCGAAGGCGGTGTAGACCGGCGAGCGGTTGGTGGCCTTCTTGAACTCGTCGAAGAAGGGGATGGTGCGCGGCGTGAGCGGCGCGCGCACGGCGAAGTTGGCCGCCATCTCGCCGACCGACTTGGCGCCGATGCGGTCGCAGAAGTCGCCGTCCATGCTCTTCACGTCGATGCCGCCGTAGGGCATCGGGAAGCGGGCGTCGTGCCACTGCTTGGCGAAGGTGTCGCTGGAGGCGTGCGACAGGATCACCACCAGGTACTGCGCGCCCGAGTCCTTCACCTTGGAGAACAGCGGCGAGAAATCGGCCGTCTGGGTGTCGAAGAACTCGGTGACGCGGATGTCGGCGCCGGCCTCGGTGGCGCCCTTCTTCAGCACGGGCACCAGGTCCTGCACCCACTTGGCGTTCTCGCCCACGATGGCGATCTTGCTGATGCCCAGTTCGCCCTTGACGAAGTTGGAGATGAAGCCGGTGAGCTCGCGCGCCTGGTTGGCCGCGTTGATCGGCCCGACGCGGAAGATGTACTTGTAGTTGTCGTAGTCCTGCTTGACCTTCTGCGTGATGGCCGGCGAGGCGGCGCCCACGCCGAGGTAGATCGTCTTGGCGGCCGAGATGTGCGGCAGCTGCGCGAGCGTCACGCCGCTGGTGTAGCCGCCGATCAGCACGTCGACCTTCTCGTCGGCGGTGAGCTTCTTGATCGCGCTGATGCCGGTCTCGGGGTTCTCCGTCTCGTCGGCCACCACCATCTCGAGCTTGCGCCCGAGCACGCCGCCCTTGGCGTTGAGGTCGTCGATGGCGAGCTTGATCGCGTCCTGCGTGTCGCGCCCCACCTGCAGCTGCATGGCCGTGGGCACGCCGATGCGGATGGGCTTGCCCTGCGCGAAGGCCGTTGGCGCGGCCAGGCCCAGCGCGAGCGTGGCGGCACCGAGTGCGATGGCGGCGCGGCGCGGGAAGGAAGCGGGAAGAAGGCCGGAGTGTTCTGCAGGCATGGCGGAGCTCCTGGACGACATTGGAGCCGCCATTCAATCGAATTTCGTCCGGTCGGGACTACAGGGGTATCCCGGGGCGGGTTGCAAGGCCCTGCCGGGCCGTGGCCGCGCCCCGGACCACATCACTCCCACACGTAGCGCACGCCGACGAAGGCGGTGCGCGGCGCCGCAGGGCCGATGAAGCGCGCGGCCTGCGCTTCCTCGCCGGGCGCGAGCGGCCGGCCCGCGGGGAAGAAGTCGAGGTTGCCGACCGCGGCGCTGGCGAAGCGCTTGTCGGTCACGTTGTTGACGCGCAGCCAGGCTTCCCAGCCCCGCGCGAACTGCCAGTTCGCGCGGGCGTTCAGCACGCCGTAGCCCGCCACCCGACCCAGCTCGGGCCGGGTGCCGCTCTCGTTGCCCGCCACCACCTGGCCGCTGGCCGCCAGCAGGTCCAGGCCCAACCGCAGCTGCGGCAGCACGCGCCAGCCCACGGCCAGCTTCACCACGTTGCGCGGCACGCCTGCCATGCGGGTGCCGGAGCGGAAGGTGTTGGGCGTGTCCTCCGTGCTCAGGGGCCCCGGCAGCACGCCGCTGGACTGGAAGGTGGCGTCGACGTGGGTGTAGCTCGCGAGCCAGTCCCACTGGCGGTAGCGGCCCTGGGCTGCGAGTTCCAGGCCCTGCCGGCGCGTGCGGTCGATGTTGGTGAAGAAGCCCTCCTGCGACACGCCCGAGCGCACGAACAGGATGTCGTCGCGGTTGTCGGTGCGGAACACCGCGGCCGACCACTCCACGTTGGCGCCGGCGCGCCCGCGCACGCCCGCCTCGTAGGTCCGGCTGACCACCTGCTTCAGGAAGGGATCGGCCTGCAGCCCCGTGGGCAGCACGCAGGGCTGCTCGGGATCCGCGCAACCGAGCTCCAGCGAGGTGGGCACGCGGTTGCCCTGCGCGGCATTGCCGAACAGCACGAGGCCGTCGCGCACCGTGTAGCTCGCGCCCAATGCGGGGTTCAGCTTGCGGTAGCGGAAGGACTCGTCGGCCGCCTCGTCGGGGTGGCCCAGCGTGTTGCTGACGTGCACCACGTTCCAGCGCAGCGAGGGCGTGAGCTGCAGGCGCGGCGACAGCTTGACGATGTCGGCCGCGAACAGGGCGTAGCGGCGGCTGCGCCCGCGCAGGGCCACCTCGTGCACGTCCTCCGCGCCCGCGACCGGCAAGGTGTTGCGGCGCGCGTCGAACACCGCCTCCTGCGAGAACTGGTCGTGGCGCACCCGGTTGGCCGCCAGTTCGGCGCCGAGCGTCAGCTCGTGCATGCCGAAGCTGCGGTTCCACTGCAGCCCCAGGCCGGCCTCCTCCTGGCGCGAGCGGCTGCGGTTGAAGACGGCCGGCGGCGGGCCGCCGACTTCATCGTCGTCGTCATCATCCTCACCGTCGTCATCGTCGTCGTCCTCGATGTCGCCGTTGATGCCATCGCGGCGGCTGCCGCGCAGCCAGGCCTGCAGCGAGAGGGTGGTCTGGGGATCCAGCGCGTGCGTGCCCTGGAACGTGAGCAGCGCATCGCGGCTGCGCGTGCGGTCCGGGGCGGTGTAGACGGCGCGCCAGTCCACCGCGGCCAGCGACTCGTTGAGCAGGCCGTTGCCGGTGAGATTGCTGCCGGCCACCAGCAGGCTCACGTTCCAGTCGGTGTCGGCCTGCCGCCGCCCGTACTTGAGGAACACGTTGCCCAGCTTGCCGGGCGAGCGATCGCGCCAGCCCTCTTCGTCGAACAGGGTCGCGGCCGCGAACAGGTGCGAGCCCTCGGCGTTGCGCCAGCCCTGCGCCACGTCGAGCCGCTTGCGTTGGCCGCTGCCGAAGGAGAACTCCGCCTCGCCGCCGGGATGCGTGAGGCCCGACTTGGTGCTCAGCACCAGGGCGCCGGCCAGCGTGTTCAGGCCGTACAGCGGGTTGGAGCCGGGCACCAGCACCAGGTCGGCGATCGCGGCTTCGGGCAGCAGGTCCCAGCTGACGACGTCGCCGAACGGCTGGTTCATGCGCACGCCATCGAGGTACAGCGACAGGCCCTGCGGCGTGCCGAGCAGCGGCGACAGGCGCTGGCCGCGGTAGAGGATGTCGACCTGGAACGGACTGCCCTGGACCTCGTTGGCGATCACGCCCTGCAGGCGCTGGTTCATGAACTCGGGCAGGTTGGTGGCGCCCGAATCGCGCCGTTCGGCCTCGTCGGCCTCCTGCGCGTTGCCCGGATAGAGCGTGCGCGGGATGCCGAATCCCGGCAGCGGCGCCTGGCGGATCACGCGCACTTCGGGCAGGGTGGGAACGGGGGCGTCCTGGGCCCAGGCGGAAGCCGAGAGGGCGCAACAGACGAGCAGTGCAAGACGACGGTGGAGCTGTGTCATGGTGGCCGCTGAGCCTATCGACTCGCCCGGCCGTGCACAGGGAAGATTTCCCGCCGCGGGTTCGGACTGTCCCTAGAGGGACGCGGCGGAAGGCTCGATCAGCCCGTGCCGCAAGGCCAGGTGGACCAGCGCCGCGGGCGTCGCGAGACCGAGCTTGTCCCGGATCTGCGACTGGTGGTTGGCCACGGTCTTGGCACTGAGCTTGAGCAGGCGCGCGATCTCCGCGACGCTGCGGCCCTGCGCGAGCAGGCGGAAGATCTCGTGTTCCTTGCCACTCAGGCTGGCCAGCCGGCGCGCGTCCTCGGCCAGTGCGGCGCGCCCCTGCACGATGTCGGCGCTGAGGTAGACCTGCCCGCCATGCGCCCTGCGAACCGCCTGCACCAGCACCTCGGGCTGGCTGCTCTTGGTGACGTAGCCGCAGGCGCCGCATTCGAGCGCGCGCTGCGCCACCAGCGGATCCTCGTACATGCTGAACACCAGGCAGCGCGCGGCCGGCGCGCGCTCGCAGATGCGCATCAGCAGCGTCATGCCGCCCGCACCGCGCATGGCGAGGTCCACCACCGTCACGTCCGGCGCCTGGCGCGTCCAGAGCCGGAAGCCCTCCTCCGCGTCCTCGGCCTCGCCGACCACGCGCAGGTCTTCGCTGCGTTCGAGGAAGCGCCGGTAGCCTTCGCGCACCACGGCATGGTCGTCGACCAGCAGGATGCGGATCATGCGGGCACCTCACCGCTGGCCGACGGTGCACCCGGCACCGCCGGCACGCGCGCGGCGACGCGCAGGCCGCCCTGCGGCGAGGCAGCCAGCTCCAGGTGGCCGCCCAGCGCGGCCATGCGTTCAGCCATGCCGAGCAGGCCGAGGCCGCCTTGCGGCGCGCGGTTCGGCAGGCCGCGGCCGTCGTCGTCCACCGTCAGCAGCAGGCTGTCGGTGCCCCGCTCCGCCGCCAGCGCGAGCTGCACGTGCACGGCGCCGGCATGCCGGGCCACGTTCGTCAACGCCTCCTGCGCGACGCGGTACAAGGCCACCCGGATCTCGTCGGCGACGCCGTCGCAGGCGCCCTCGACCTGCACGCTGCAGGCGATGCCGTGGCGGCGCGACCAGCCGCCGGCCAGCGCATGCAGGCTGGCTTCGAGGCCGAGCGCGTCCAGCACGGGCGGCCGCAGCCGCGTGAGCATCTCGCGCACGCCGCCGTGCAGCCGGTCCACGGCTTCGCGGATCGCCCGCGCGCCGCCGGCCACGCCGGGCAGGCCGCGCGCTCGCGCTTCGTCCTCGATGCCGGCCGCCTCGACGCGGATGGCCACGCATTCCTGCGCCAGCTCGTCGTGCAGTTCGTGTGCGATGCGGCGGCGTTCGTCCTCCTGCAGCCGCAGCAACTGGCGCGCCAGCTCGCGGTTCTGCTGCACGGCCTGCTGCATGGCCCGCTCCGCCGCGAGCCGCGCGCGCATCTCGCGCGAGCGCTCGCGCAAACGCCGCCAGCCGAACCAGGCGAGGCAGGCACTGAGCACCACCAGCGTCAGGAGCAGTTCGTCGAGCTGCCAGGATTCGTGGCGCTCGGTCCAGCTGGCGAGTCGCTCGGTGAGCTCGACCTCGGCGGCGAAGAGGAAGAAGAGCGCCGGGACGATCGTGACCACCACCACGTCGCCCACCACTGCGGACCGCGGCGCCAAGCGCGCGGGGGCGGGAGGAGGCTGCAGGGCGGGCATGGGGTGCGGCGGCCGGGCTGGCCGATTCTCTTCGGCCCGCAGGCGCCGCCGCGATTGGGGGCTACCCGCCCCAAGCGTCCGCCTCCTACAAACTGCCGAGAAAGCGCGGCCGCACAGTGGCGGCCTCGATGGGAGCACCGGAAACCTCACCTACCGCGATCCAGATCCTCGGCGCCGTCCTGTTCGGCATCGCCCTCGTCCACACCTTCACCGTCAAGCACTTCGAGCGCCTGGCGCACCGCTATCCCGCCCATGCCGGGCTGTTCCACCTGCTCGGCGAAGTGGAGGTCGTGTTCGGCTTCTGGGCCATGGTGCTGATGCTGCTCGTGGCGCTGCTGGCCGGGCCCGGGGTCGCGCTCAACTACGCGGAGTCGCGCCAGTACACGGAGCCGATGTTCGTGTTCGTGGTGATGGTGGTGGCCGCCTCGCGCCCGATCCTGGAGGGCGTGCGGGCCGCCACGCACTGGGCCGCGGAGTACTTCCCGGGCGACGCCGCGATGCTGCGCGTGTGGTTGTGCCTGGCGCTCGTGCCCCTGCTCGGCTCCTTCATCACCGAGCCGGCGGCGATGACGATCGCCGCGCTGACGCTGGCGCCGCAGATGTTCCGCCGCGAGGTTCCGGAACTGCCGAAGTACCTCGCGCTCGGCGCCCTGTTCGTCAACGTCTCGATCGGCGGCACCCTCACCTCCTTCGCCGCCCCGCCGGTGCTGATGGTCGCGTCCACCTGGGGCTGGGACACGCCGTTCATGGCCCGCACCTTCGGCTGGAAGGCCGCTGTCGCCGTGCTGGTGAACGCCACCGTGGTGACGGCCCTGGTGCGGCGGCACCTGGCGGCGGATGTTGCGGCCGAGGCGACCGAACCGCGCGCGCCCTTGCTCGTGATCGCGATCCATGCCGTCTTCCTGGCGGCCATCGTGGTGCTCGCCCACCACCCGGTCGCCTTCCTCGGCCTGTTCCTGCTGTTCCTCGGCTACGCGCGTGCCTACGAACGCTACCAGGCGCCGCTGATCGTGCGCGAGGCGCTGCTGGTGGCTTTCTTCCTGGCCGGCCTGGTGGTGCTGGGCGGCATGCAGGACTGGTGGCTGCAGCCGATCGTGTCCGCGATGTCGCCGACCACGCTGTTCTTCGGCACCGCAACGCTCACGGCCTTCACCGACAACGCAGCCCTGACCTACCTCGGTTCGCTCATCCCCGGCATCTCCGACGAAGCGAAATACGCGCTGGTGGCCGGCGCGGTCGCGGGCGGCGGCCTGACCGTGATTGCCAACGCGCCCAACCCCGCCGGCGTGGCCCTGCTGCGGGAAGGCTTCGCCGACGGCACCATCGGCGCCGGCGGCCTCGCGCTCGGCGCCGCCTTCCCCACCGTGGTGGGCCTCGTGGCCTTCGCGCTCCTGTAGCGAGCGGCGGACGATGCCCCCGAAAAGGACTACGCGATGGAACTGATCGTCTCGGCCGGCGTGATCGCGGCCATCGTGCTCTGGGGCATCGTCGCGCCCCGCAACCTGGGCGACGTGTTCGACACGGCCCTGGCCGCGATCACCCGCAACTTCGGCTGGTTCTATCTCTGGATCGTGTTCGGCCTCGTGCTCCTGAGCGTGGTGCTGGCCGTCACCCGTTACGGCGAGTTGAAGCTCGGAGGCGAAGACGAGGAGCCCGAGTTCTCGGCCGGCGCCTGGTTCGCGATGCTGTTCGCCGCCGGCATGGGCATCGGCCTGGTGTTCTGGGGCGTGGCCGAACCGGTCTCGCACTACGGCACGCCGCCGCCCGGCATCGCGCCGGGCACGCCCGAGGCCGCCAACGCCGGCATGCTGTACAGCTTCTTCCACTGGGGCCTCCATCCCTGGGCCGTGTACAGCATCGTCGCCCTGGCCATCGCCTTCTTCCAGTTCCGCCGCGGCCAGTCCGCCCTGGCGAGCACCGCGGTGCGCTCGCTGCCGTGGCGGCCGATCGCGGCGCTGGGCCCGCTGGTGAACATCCTCGCCATCATCGCCACCGCGTTCGGCGTGGCGGCCTCGCTCGGCATGGGCGCCCTGCAGATCAACAGCGGCCTGCGTGCCGTCGTGGGCCTGCCGGTCGGAGCGGCGTCGCAGGTCGGCATCATCGTCATCACCACGATCCTGTTCGTCGTCTCGGCGGTCACGGGGGTCACGCGCGGGATCAAGTGGCTGTCCACCTTCAACCTGGTGCTGGCGGCGCTGCTGGCGCTGGCGGTGCTGCTGTTCGGCCCCACGATCGCCATCATCGACACCTTCACCACCACGCTCGGCAGCTATCTCTCCGACTTCATCCGCCTGAGCCTGCGCATGACGCCGTTCCGCGACAGCACCTGGGTGGGCGGCTGGACGATCTTCTACTGGGCCTGGTGGGTCTCCTGGGCGCCCTTCGTGGGCCTGTTCATCGCGCGCGTCTCGCGCGGCCGCACCATCCGGGAGTTCATCCTGGGCACGGTGGCGGTGCCGACGCTGGCCGGCTTCCTGTGGTTCGCAGTGTTCGGCGGCACCGCGCTGAACCTGGAAATCATGCACGACGTCCCGATCGCCGAAGCGGTGAAGGCCGACGTGTCCACCGCCTTGTTCGCGCTGTTCGACGCACTGCCCCTGTCCCGCATCCTCTCCACCGCCGCGACGGTGCTGGTGCTGGTCTTCTTCGTCACCTCGGGCGATTCGGCCACGCTGGTGCTGGCCATGATGAGCACGCAGGGTGACGAGAACCCGCCGGCGCGCGTGAAGATCATCTGGGGCGCGCTCGTCGCCGGCATCGCGATCACCCTGCTGCTGGCCGGCGGCCTGCAGGCGGTGCAGACCGCCACCATCGTGTTCGCGCTGCCGTTCACCCTGGTGATCATCCTGATGGCGGTCGCCCTGTGGCGCGGCGTGAAGGAAGACTGGACGGAGGAGATGCGGCGCGAGCGCGCCATGCGCCGGCGGCTGCGCGAGCTGTCCGGGCAGGTCCCGGCAGAGATCCCCCGGACGCCGCCGACGCCGTGAACGCGCGCAAGGCAGGCCTGCCTGCCGCGGACGTCTCACTGTGCCCGGCGCTTCAAGTCCATCAGCCGCAGGATCATCGGCGTGAAGATCAGCTGCATCGCCAGCCCCATCTTGCCGCCCGGCACCACGATGTTGTTGGGGCGGCTCATCCAGGAATCGTGCAGCATGGAAAGCAGGTAGGGGAAGTCGATGCCTTTCGGGTCCGCGAACCGGATCACCACCATGGATTCGTCCGCGCTCGGGATGTCCTTGGCGATGAAGGGATTGCTGGTGTCCACCGTCGGCACGCGCTGGAAGTTCACGTGGGTGCGGCTGAACTGGGGGCAGATGTGGTTCACGTAATCGGGCATGCGGCGCAGGATCGTGTCGACCACCGCTTCCTGGCTGAAGCCGCGCAGCTTCTGGTCGCGGTGCAGCTTCTGGATCCACTCCAGGTTGATGATCGGCACCACGCCCACGAGCAGGTCGACGTGCCGCGCCACGTCCACCCCGGGGCCGACATAGCCGCCGTGCAGGCCTTCGTAGAACAGCAGGTCGCTGCCGGGGGCCATCCGGGCCCACGCGGTGAAGGTGCCGGGCTCGCACCCCGCATGGGCGCCCTCGCCGGCATGGACGTAGCGGCGGCACTGGCCGGCGCCCGTTTCGCCGTAATCGGCGAAGGTGCGCTCGAGTTCCGCCAGCAGGTTGGCCTCGGGCCCGAAGTGGCTGATCGGCGCGCCCTGCCCCGCGTCGGCGAGCCGGATGCGCTCCCGCATCGCCGCGCGGTCGAAGCGGTGGAAGGAATCGCCTTCGATCACCTGGGCCGCGATGCCCTCGCGCCGGAAGATGTGCGAGAAGCTGTTCATCACGGTGGTGGTGCCGGCGCCGGAGGAGCCGGTCACGGCGATGATGGGGTGCCGCACGGACATGGGTCGGTCCTCTGGATCTCGATGGTCACCGGGCCAGGGCTTCGCGCCGGTACAGCGAGCGCTCGTTGAACAGCGGCGAGAGGTAGGGCCGGTCCGCCCCGCTGTCATGTTCCAGGTGGTAGCGCGCGATGCGCTCCACCTCGCGGCGCGCGCCGAGGATCACCGGCACCCGCTCGTGCAGGGAGGCCGGCTGCAGCGCCAGCAGCCGTTCGCGCCCGGTGCTGGCCGCGCCGCCGGCCTGCTCCACCAGCATCGCGACCGGATTGGCCTCGTACAGCAGGCGCAGCCGCCCGGGGCGCCGGGGCTCCCGGCTGTCGCGCGGGTACATGAACACGCCCCCGCGCATGAGGATGCGGTGCACCTCGGCTACCAGGCAGGCGATCCAGCGCATGTTGAAGTCGCGGCCGCGCACGCCCGCGCGCCCGGCCTCGCATTCCGCCACGTAGCGCTGCACCGGCGCTTCCCAGAAGAGCTGGTTGCTGGTGTTGATCGCGAACTCCCCGGTGTCGTCCGGGATGCGCAG
>NZ_DASSVG010000186.1:0-2033 GCF_035706265.1 Ramlibacter sp.
AACCCCTGCCCGTGCACGTGGTGCTGGCGCAGAGCGAGGTGCAGGACGAATTCATCGTCGAACTGCTGCCGCTGGAGGCGCAGACCCGGCAGGACCGCGAGGAGCGCCTGATCGACCAGGCCCAGGCCAACAAGGAACTGATCCGCAACCTCGCGCACGAGATCAAGAACCCGCTCGGCGGCATCCGCGGGGCGGCGCAGCTGCTGGAGATGGAGATCGATCCGTCGCTCAAGGAGTACACGCGCGTCGTGATCCACGAGGCCGACCGGCTGCAGACGCTGGTCGACCGCCTGCTGGCGCCGCACCGCCGGCCGCACGTGGTGGGCGACGTGAACATCCACGAGGTGTGCGAGCGCGTGCGCTCGCTGATCCTGGCGGAGTTCCCCAAGGGGTTGAAGGTCGTGCGCGACTACGACACCTCCATCCCCGAGTTCCGCGGCGACCGCGAACAGCTGATCCAGGCCGTGCTGAACATCGCGCACAACGCCTGCCAGGCGCTGGCGGAACGCATCGCCGCCGGCGATGCGCAGCTCACGTTCCGCACGCGCATCGGCCGGCAGGTCACCTTCGGCAAGCAGCGCTATCGTTTGGCATTGGAATTGCATGTGATCGACAACGGGCCTGGTGTGCCGGATGCGATCAAGGACCGCATCTTCTTTCCGCTGGTGTCGGGAAGGGAAGGCGGGTCGGGCCTGGGGCTCACGCTCGCGCAGACCTTCGTGCAGCAGCACCATGGCCTGATCGAGTGCGACAGCACACCGGGGCGGACGGATTTCAAGATCCTGATCCCCCTGCCTTGAGACCACGACCTGCCGACCTGGGGTGAAGAAGGAGAACATGAAGCCGATCTGGATCGTTGACGATGACCAATCCATCCGCTTCGTGCTCGAGAAGGCGCTGATGCGGGAGGACCTGCCCACGCGCAGCTTCACCAGCGCCAGGGAGGTGCTGAGCGCGCTCGAGGCGGAGAACGACGAGAACGGCCCGCAGATCCTGGTGAGCGACATCCGCATGCCCGGCACCTCCGGGCTGGACCTGCTCACGAAGGTGAAGGAGAAGCATCCGGGGCTGCCCGTCATCATCATGACGGCCTTCTCGGACCTCGACTCCGCCGTCTCCGCCTTCCAGGGCGGCGCCTTCGAATACCTGCCCAAGCCCTTCGACCTGCCGAAGGCGATCGAGCTCATTCGCCGCGCGGTGGAGGAAAGCCAGCGCGAGGAGGTGGCCGAGGAGCGGATGGAAGAAGCGCCCGAGATGCTGGGGCAGGCGCCTGCGATGCAGGACGTGTTCCGCGCCATCGGGCGGCTGTCGCAGTCCAATGTGACGGTGATGATCACGGGCGAATCGGGCAGCGGCAAGGAGCTGGTGGCGCGCGCGCTGCACAAGCACTCGCCGCGCGCGGGCGGCCCCTTCGTCGCCATCAACACGGCGGCGATCCCGAAGGACCTGCTGGAGTCGGAGCTGTTCGGCCACGAGCGCGGCGCCTTCACCGGCGCGCAGACCATGCGGCGCGGCCGCTTCGAGCAGGCCGAAGGCGGCACGCTGTTCCTCGACGAGATCGGCGACATGCCGTTCGACCTGCAGACGCGCCTGCTGCGCGTGCTGTCGGACGGCCATTTCTACCGCGTGGGCGGCCACAACGCGGTCAAGGCCAACGTGCGCGTGATCGCGGCCACCCACCAGGATCTGGAGCAGCGCGTGAAGGAGGGCGTGTTCCGCGAGGACCTGTTCCACCGCCTGAACGTGATCCGCCTGCGGCTGCCGGCGCTGCGCGAGCGGCGCGAGGACGTGCCGATGCTGGCGCGCCATTTCCTGCAGCAAAGCGCGCAGCAGCTGGGCGTGGAGCCCAAGCGCATCGCCGATGCGGCGCTGGACAAGCTGATGTCCTTCTCCTTCCCGGGCAACGTGCGCCAGCTGGAGAACATCTGCCACTGGCTCACCGTGATGGCGCCGGCGCAACTGGTGGAAGCGAAGGACCTGCCACCGGAAGTGGGGACGGGTGGGACGCCGTCGTCCCCGGCGCCGGTGGCACC
>NZ_DASSVG010000187.1:0-2022 GCF_035706265.1 Ramlibacter sp.
GGCTGCCAGCGGCGTGAGCAGCACGAAGGCGGTGAAGCCCACCAGGATGAACGGCCTCTTGGCGATGTCCTTGCCGATCTCGCCGAAGTCGAAACCCTGGTCGAACCAGCCGTAGGCCAGCAGGTGCAGCACGACGTAGAAGTACGTGAACAGCCCCAGCATGCGGCGGAAGCGCGCCAGCGTGGGAACGGAGAACGCCACCCGCAACGGCGTGACGGCCAGCGTGAGGCACAGGAAGCGCAGCGTCCAGTCGCCGGTGGCGCGCGTGAGGTATTCGGCCGGGTTGGCGCCCAGGTTGTCGGTGAGCGCGCCGTAGAACAGCCACGCGAAGGGCAGCAGCCCGAGGACGAACAGCAGCGGCTTGGCCGCGGGATGCAGGAGGGAACGTGCGAGGGTCACCAAGGCCAGCTGCCGCTCAATAGTTCTTCTTCAAGTCCATGCCCGCATAGAGCTGGCCGACCTGGGGCTCGTAGCCGTTGAACATCAGGGTCTTGCGCTTCCTGGCGAACAGGCCGTCCTCGCCGATGCGGCGCTCGGTCGCCTGCGACCAGCGCGGATGGTCCACGTTCGGGTTCACGTTCGAATAGAAGCCGTACTCGTTGGCGGCGGCCTTGTTCCAGGCCGTCTTCGGCATCTGGTCGGTGAAGCGGATCTTGACGATGCTCTTGCCGCTCTTGAAGCCGTACTTCCACGGCACGACGACGCGCACCGGCGCGCCGTTCTGGTTCGGCAGCACCTCGCCGTACATGCCGAAGGTCAGCAGCGTGAGCGGATGCATGGCTTCGTCCATGCGCAATCCCTCCACGTACGGCCAGTCCAGCACGCGCGAGCCGACATAGGGCATCTGCTTGCGGTCCGCCAGCGACACGAACTCCACGAACTTCGCGCTGCCCTGCGGCTCCACCTTCTCGATCAGCTTGGCGAGCGAATAACCGACCCAGGGGATCACCATCGACCAGCCCTCGACGCAGCGCAGGCGGTAGATGCGCTCCTCCTGCGGGGCGAGCTTCACCAGGTCTTCCAGCGCGAATTTCGCCGGCTTCTTCACCAGCCCTTCGATCTCCACCGTCCACGGCGAAGGCTTGAGCGTGTGCGCGTTCTCCACCGGGTCGCCCTTGTCGGTGCCGAACTCGTAGAAGTTGTTGTAGCTGGTGGCGTCCTTGTACTCGGTGATCTTTTCCATGGTCACTGCGCCGGGCACTGTGGAGCGCACCACCTGCAGCGGCGCCAGCTTGCCGGGCCGCGTCACCTGCTGGGCGAAGGCCTCGCGCTGGGCCCACTGCGCCAGTGCCGCGCCGGCGGCGCCGGTGGCCATCCACTTCAGCAGGCGCCGGCGGTCCTCGTACACCGCGCGCGGCGTGATCTCGCTGGCTGTCGGGTGCTGGAAGCCGTCGCGGCCGGTCCGGATCAGCATTTCGTCTCCTTTGTTCGAAGGGGGTACCGTGGGTACGCACCCCATTCTTGCAAGGATTCGGATTTCCCGCCCGGCGGCAGGGCTGTAGCCCGGCTCAGAGCTCCCCGTAGCTGTGCAGCCCCGAGAGGAACATGTTCACGCCCAGGAAGGCGAAGGTCGTGACGGCCAGGCCGACCAGGGCCCACCAGGCGGACACCGTGCCGCGCAGCCCCTTCATCAGCCGCATGTGCAGCCAGGCGGCGTAATTGAGCCACACGATCAGGGCCCAGGTCTCCTTCGGGTCCCAGCTCCAGTAGCCGCCCCAGGCCTCGGCTGCCCACAGCGCGCCCAGCACGGTGGCGATGGTGAAGAAGGCGAAGCCGACCGCGATCGCCTTGTACATCACGTCGTCCAGCACCTCCAGCGCCGGCAGCCGCTCGGCGATGCGCCGGCGCGCCAGCAGGATGCCGCCCACCACCAGCGCCGATACTCCGAAGTAGATCGTCCAGTAGAGGCTGCTGGTCTCGATCGACTGGCGGAAGGCCATCGGGATCACGGTCAGGAACACGCCCAGCACCCACAGCGGCGCCAGCTTGTGCCAGCGCTGCTCGCCGGCCTGCATCTTCACC
>NZ_DASSVG010000188.1:0-8183 GCF_035706265.1 Ramlibacter sp.
TCGCGTAGGCTGGCGCTGACCGCGCGCGAATGCGCGCCGGAAGCCCAGCGCTCGCTGCGCTCGCGCATCGCTGGGCTTCGCAGGGCTCAGCACCAGCCTACGGGCGCCGCATCGCTTGGGGGCCAACCAGCCTACGGGCGCCGCATCGCTTGGGGGTCAACCAGCCGACGGGCGCCGCATCGCTTGGGATCGACCAGCCGACCAGCGCCGGCATCGCTGGGCGTCGACCAGCCCGCCGGGGCCACGAACCAGCGCGGCCCTACTTCCCCAGCTTCTCCATCACCCTCGCCACGATCCGGTCGCAGCGGTCGCCGGCGAAGGAGAACACGTCGCGCTCGGCCAGGTCGATGTCCTGCGCCAGCGACTCGCGCAGCATGCTGCGGGCGCGGAAGTGGCGGCTGCGCACCGTGGCTTCGGGCAGGTTGAGCGTGCGGGCGGTTTCCTCCACGGTCAGCTCCTCCACCGAACGCAGCACGAACACCGTGCGGAAGGCCTCGGGCAGCTCGTCGAGCTTGCGTTCCAGCACCGCGCGCAGCTCCGCCCGCACGAGGGCACGGTCCGGCGTGTCCTTGTCGTCCGCTGGCATGCCCGGTACCTCCTGTTCGTCCGGGCCACCCATCGCCACCATGGGCACGATGTTGTCCCGGCGCGCCTGCCGGCGCAGCCGCGCCAGGCACTGGTTGACCACCACCCGCGACAGCCAGGTGGCGAGGCTCGCTTCGCCGCGGAACGCGCCCAGCGACTGGTAGGCGGCCAGGTAGGCGTCCTGCACGGCCTCCTCGGCGTCGGCCGCGTCGCGCAGCATCGAGCGCGCGAGGCGGTACAGGCGCTGGTTGTAGCGCCGCATCAGCAGCTCGAAGGCGGCCGTGTCGCCCGCGCACACGCGGCTGGCGAGCGAGGCGTCGTCCAGCTCCTGCGGGGCGGACCGGGTCTGCAGGTTCATGCGCGTCATTTGACCACCACCGTCGCCTTCATGCCGGGATGGTAGTTGCAGAAGTAGTCGTACGTCCCGGCCTTGGTCATGACATGGCGCCAGCTCTTGCCGACGGCAAGGTCGCCGGAGTCGAAGTTGCCTTTCGCGGTGACCGTGTGCGGCACCACGTCCTTGTTCTGCCACACCACCGTGTCGCCCTTGTTCACGGTGAGCGTCTCGGGCACGGATTTCATGCCTTCGATCACCACCGTGTGCGTGGCGGCCGCGGCCAGGCCGGGCAGCGCGCAGGCTGCGGCCAGGCCGGCGGCGAGCAGCAGCTTGCGCGCGCCCGGGTTCACCTCACATCCCCAGTTCGTGCTGCAGGTGCTTGGCGTGGTCCAGGTGGGCCGCGATGGCGGGGCGCACCTTCTCGATCAGGCCCTTCAGCTCCGCGTTCTGGGCCGAGGGGATCAGCGTCTTGTCGATCGCATCGAGCACGGCCTGGTGATACGCGACCTCGTGGGCGACGTACTCCTTGTCGAATTCCTTCCCACTGAGCTTCTTCAGCTTGGCGATGTTCTCTTCCGCGCCCTTCATCAGGCTCTTGCTGGTGTCGTTGTCCTCGGGCTTGACCTTCAGCTTGGTCGCCAGCGCCACCGCCTGCTTGTTGACGCCGCTGTGGTCCGTGATCATCTGCTGGGCGAACTTGTCCACTTCCTTGTTCTTGGACTTGCTCTTGGCCAGCTTGCCGGCGTCGATGTCGATCTGGTTGGCCGTGACGACGATGTGGGCGATCTGCGGATCGGTCGGGCCACTCTGGGCCTGGGCGGACAGGGCGAAAGCGGCCAGCGCGGCCAGCACGAAGGGGGGCATCGTTCGGATCATGGTGGGCATCTCCTTTGGGGCGCCCGGCCGGGCCGTCTGGCCCGCGAAACCGGGTGTGCCGCCATAGATGCCACGGCGCGCCGGCGCGTTCCCGCTGCCGCGATGCAGGCTATTCGGCCTGCATCCCGACGGCGCGCACGAGCACCTGCGCGCCGTCCGCCTCGGCCACGAGCTGGCGGGCGAAGTCGCGCGCGGTGCCGCCCGTGGGCAGGTTCTCGCCCGCGACGATGCGGGCGTGGACGGCAGGGTCCTCCAGCGCGGCGTTCACTGCGCTGTTGATCCGGTCCAGCAAGCGCACCGGCAGGTTGCCCGGCGCGAAGATGCCGAAGTGCAAGGCCAGGTTGGCGCGCGGGAAGCCCAGCTCCGCAAAGGTGGGCACCTGCGGCAGGCTCTCCAGCCGGCGGGGCGCGCCCACGGCCAGGGCCTGCAGCCGTCCGGCCTGGATGTAGTCGACGAGCGCCGGCGCCGCGTTGGCGGTCAGCACCTCGAACTGCGCGCCGAGCGCGTCGTTCACCTGCTGGCCGCCGCCCTTGTAGGGGACGTGCACCAGCCGCACCCGGGCGCTCGCCTGCACTTCCTCCAGCATCAGGTGGCCGGGCGAGCCCAGGCCCGGCGTGGCCCAGCGGACGGTGTCGGGCCAGTCGCGCGCGCGCTGCAGGAAGTCGCGGAAGTCGCGCACCGCCAGCGCGTTGGTGGCCATGAACAGGATCGGCGAGACCATCACGCTGGCCACCGGCGTGAAGTCGCGCTCGCGGTCGTAGGGCACCCGGCCCAGCGCGGGGCTCAGCACCAGCGGGCTCGTCGCCGAGAAGGCGAGCGTCTGGCCGTCGGGCGCCGCCTTGGCCAGCGCCTCCATGCCGATGGTGCCGCCCGCACCGGCGCGGCTTTCCACCACCACGGCCTGGCCGATCTGGGCCGCGATGCGGCTGGCCAGGGCACGCGCGATCAGGTCGCTCACGCTGCCGCTCGGGTAGGGGACGATCAGCCGCACCGGCCGGCCGGGCCACTGCTGCGCACGCACGGGCAAGGCCAGGGCCGCCGCGGTGGCGGCCAGCAGGGCGCGGCGCGTGGGGTGCGTCATGCCGTGACTTTCCTGCAATGTCGGGTCAGCCGCGCGGGTGGTGCTGCGCATGCAGCAGCTTCAACCGCTCGCGGGCCACGTGAGTGTAGATCGTGGTGGTGGAGATGTCCGCGTGCCCGAGCAGCATCTGCACCGCGCGCAGGTCGGCGCCGTGGTTCAGGAGGTGGGTGGCGAAGGCATGGCGCAGCGTGTGGGGCGACAGCGGCGCCGTGATCCCGGCCGCGGCGGCCTGCTTCTTCACGATCACCCAGAACATGGAGCGCGTCATGCCGTGGCCACGCGCGGTGACGAACAGGTCCTCGCTCTGCTGGCCGGCCAGGATGGCCGGGCGCGCCTCGGCCAGGTAGCGCAGGATCCAGTCGCGCGCCACCTCGCCGAAAGGCACCAGGCGCTCCTTGCTGCCCTTGCCCAGCACCCGCAGCACGCCCTCGTTGAGGCCCAGGTGGAAGGTCTTGAGCGTGACCAGCTCGCTCACGCGCAGGCCGCTCGCGTACATCAGCTCCAGCATCGTGCGGTCGCGCAGGCCGAGTGGCGTATCCACGTCGGGCGCAGCGAGCAGCGCCTCGACCTGGGCTTCGGTGAGGGTCTTGGGGATGCGCGCCGGCTGCTTCGCCGACTGCAGCCGCAAGGTGGGGTCCGCCGCGATCAGGCGCTCGCGCAGCGCCCAGCGGAAATAGCGCTTGAAGACGGTGAGCCGCCGGTTGGCCGAGGTGGCCTTGCCCTTCGCGCGGGCGGCGAAGTAGGCCAGCAGGTCGTGTTCCTCGGTGGCGGGAAGGTGGCGGCCGCGCTGGGCCGCCAGCCACTGCTCGTAGAGCGTGAGATCGCGCCGGTAGGCGGCCAGCGTGTTGCGCGCCAGGCCCTCCTCGAGCCAGAGGGCGTCGATGAAGGCGTCGATGGCGTCGGACATGACGTCGTCGTCCCCGTGCAGGCGGGGACGACGGGAACAGGTCAGTCCAGCTTCAGGTGCGCGTCCTCGACCACCTTCTTGTACACCGCGTACTCGTTCCTGATCTGCTCGGCGAACTGCTCGGGCGTGTTGCCGATGATGATCGAGCCGGTGTCCTCGATGCGCTTGCGCACCGCCGGATCCTCCAGCGCCTTCTTCGTGGCGGCGTTCACCTTGGCCACCACGTCCTTCGGCAGGCCCTTGGGGCCCAGGATGCCGTAGTAGGCCAGCCGGTTCACCGGCTCCAGCCCCACTTCCTTGAAGGTCGGCACGTTGGGCAGTTCCTTCAGGCGCTGCGGCGCGGCCACCACGATCGGCACCAGCCGGCCGTCCTTGATGAAGGGCAGCGCCGAAGGCAGGTTGTCGAACATGATCGGCACCTGGCCGGCCACCACGTCGTTGAGGGCCGGGCCCGCGCCGCGGTAGGGGATGTGCGTGATGAAGGCGCCCGACAGGCTCTTGTACAGCTCCATCTGCAGGTGGCCGATGCCGCCGGTGCCGGAGGAGGCGTACGAGAACTTGCCCGGGTTCTTCTTGATCAGCTCGATGAAGGACTTGTAGTCCTTGGCCGGGAAGTTCGGGTTCACCGCGATGATGTTCGGCGTCGCGGCGATGTTGATGATCGGCGTGAAGTCGGTCAGCGGGTTGTACGGGATCTTCGGGTTGATCGCCGGGTTGGCGGCCGTGGTCGACACCGTGGCGATGCCCAGGACGTAGCCGTCCGGCGCCTGGCGGGACGTGTCCAGCGCGCCCACGATGCCGCCGCCGCCGGCCTTGTTCTCCACGATCACCGCCTGGCCCAGGATCTTGCCCAGCGGGTCCGCGATCACGCGGGCGATGATGTCGGTGGTGCCGCCCGGCGCGAACGGCACCGTCAGCTTGACGACCTTGTTCGGGTAGCCCTGCGCGAGCGCCGGAGCGGCCGCGGCGCCGAGCAGCGTGGCCGCCGCAGCGATCCAGACACGTCGTTTCATTCGAGTCTCCTTGCGATTTGCTGAAACCTTGCATCGTAAGTGCAGATGCGAGCGCGGCCGTGCCACGGGGCGGCCATGGGGCCTCGCCCTCAGCCAACCGCAAGCTTGCGTTGACATGGCGCCGGGGCGCCCCGGCCGCAAACGCTATCCTCGCGGCCGTGCATTTTGTCCAGCTCCTCCTGCCCGACTTCTCCCTGATCCTCTGCGGCTGGCTGATCTGCCGCTACACGGCCCTCAACCGCACGGTGTGGGAGCAGGTGGAAGGGCTGGTGTACTTCTTTCTGTTTCCCGTGCTGCTGTTCCAGTCCATCGTGCGCAGCCCGCTGGACCTGGGCAACGCCTCCAGCATGGTGGCGGCCGGCCTGCTGCTCGGCGCGAGCGGCATCGCCCTCGCCTACCTGCTGCCCCACCTGCCGGGACTGGGACGCCATGTCGATGCGCGCGAGCACGCCGGGGCGGCGCAGGTCGCCTTCCGCTTCAACTCCTTCATCGGCCTGGCGCTGGCCGAGCGGCTGGCCGGGCCGCAGGGCCTGCTGCTGATCGCGGTGCTGATCGGCGTCAGCGTGCCGCTGGTGAACCTGGGGGCCGTCTGGCCCATGGCGCGGCACGGGCGCACCGGCTTTGCCCGCGCGCTGCTGCGCAACCCGCTGATCATCGCCACCGCGCTGGGCCTGGCGAGCAACCTCGCCGGGCTGCGGGTGCCCGGCTGGATGGAGCCGACTGTGAACCGGGTCGGCGGCGCCTCCGTGCCGCTGGGCCTGATGGCCGCCGGCGCCGGCATGGCGCTGGGCTCGCTCATGCAGCAGAAGGCGCTGGCAGCAGGCCTGCTGGCGATCCGCCACCTGCTGCTGCCGCTGGTGGCGGCGCTGCTGGCCTGGGCCCTGCAGCTGGACGCCCCCCAGACCCTGGTGCTGCTGCTCTTCTCGTCCCTGCCGACGGCCTCCAGCTGCTACGTGCTGGCGTCGCGCATGGGCTACAACGGTCCTTATGTGGCCGGACTCGTGACACTCTCCACGATTTTGGGGATGACAAGCCTGCCTTTTGCCATCGGGGTGTTGGGCGGAAACGGCTGAGACGTATAGGATCACCTCATCGTTAGGAGAGCGGGATGAAAAAGAACAACATGCCCGCGTTGTTGTTCGGTGCCGTGGTCCTTGGCCTGGCGGCGCCGGCTTCCGCGGCTCTGTACCGGTGCGGCAACGTCTTCCAGGACCGTCCGTGCGACGCCTCCGTCGTGCGCGAAGCCCCGCAGCCGGGCGCCAGCGTTCCCGCGGCGCCCCGGCGCGCGGCCAGCGTGCCGATGCCGGAAGCCCCCGCCGCCAGCCTTGCTGCCCCGGCCAGTCCCGCCGCCCCGGCCACTTCCGCCGCGGTGGTCACCCCCGCCCTCGAGCCCGCCTCCGCCCCGGCCAGCGCTGCCGCCGCGGCGTCCACCCCGGTGCGCCGCAAGGGGCCGCCCAGCCTCGCCTGCCCCAACTTGCGGGTGCAACTCAGCGCCATCCAGGCCCGCCTGCAAGCCGGCGGCCGGCCCCAGACGGTGGAGATGTACCAGCGTCAGCGGCGCGAGGTCGAGAAGAGCCTGGAAGAAGGCATCTGCCTCTGAGGCGGCGCGACGCCGCGCCTCAAACCTGCTGCAACGCCCACTCCACGTGCTCGCGCACGAGGGCACTGGGGTGCTCCCGGCGGGCCTCCAGGGCCGCGCGGATCGCGGGATCGTTGCCGCGCCGCAACGCATTGCCCAGCGCCACCGCGATGTTGCGCAGCCAGCGCTCGTGGCCGATGCGCCGGATCGGGCTGCCTTCGGTGTGGCGCAGGAACTCCTCCTCGCTCCAGGCGAAGAGCGCCGCCAGCGGCTGGCCGACCAGCGCCGCCCGCGGCGCGAAGTCGGGCAGGGTCGCGGCCTGGGCGAACTTGTTCCAGGGGCACACGAGCTGGCAGTCGTCGCAGCCGTAGATGCGGTTGCCCATCAGCGGCCGCAGTTCGGGCGGAATCGGGCCGGCGTGCTCGATCGTGAGATAGGAGATGCAGCGCCGCGCATCGAGCCGGTAGGGCGCGACGATCGCCCCCGTCGGGCACACGTCGATGCACGCCCGGCAGGTGCCGCAGTGGTCCCCCACCGGCTCGGTGGGCGGCAAGGCCAGGTCCACGTACACCTCGCCCAGGAAGAACATCGAGCCGCCCTCGCGGTTCAGCACCAGCGTGTGGCGCCCGCGCCACCCCTGCCCGCTGCGGGCGGCCAGTTCCACCTCCAGCACCGGCGCCGAATCGGTGAAGACGCGGTGACCGAAGGCGCCGATCTCCGCCGCGATGCGCTCGGAGAGCTTCTGCAGCCGGCTGCGCAGCACCTTGTGGTAGTCGCGGCCGCGCGCGTAAAGCGAAACGATCGCTTCACGCGGCCTTTGCAATCGTTCGAATTCGATCGCCTGCCAGCCTTCGGGCGTGGCCGGCAGGTAATCCATGCGCGCGGTGATCACGCTCACCGTGCCGGGAACGAGTTCGGCCGGGCGGGCACGGCGCACACCATGGTTTTCCATGTAGGCCATCTCGCCGTGAAATCCGTTGGCAAGCCACGCGAGCAGCCCGGGTTCGGCCCCGGAGAGGTCGACGCCCGCCACTCCGATTTGGGAGAATCCCAGCTCGCGCGCCCACTGCCGTATCCGGGCCAGCAGGACATGAGCATCGAATTGAACGCGGTCGACCGACACCCGCCGATTGTAGGAAGCGCCTCCCGGCCCTTGCGCTGGGCCGGCGAAGAGGACACGCGCGCCTTCGCCGAGCGCCTGGCCGCGCACCCCGCCATCGCCGACGCCTTCATCGCGCTGCACGGCGACCTGGGCGCCGGCAAGACCACGCTGGTGCGCCACCTGCTGCGCGCGCTGGGTGCGCAGGGCCGCATCAAGTCGCCCACCTATGCGGTGGTGGAGCCCTACGAACTCCCCGGCCACGCCGCCTGGCACTTCGACTTCTACCGCTTCGACGACCCGCGCGAGTGGGAGGACGCGGGTCTGCGCGACATCTTCGCCGGCCCCGGCCTGAAGCTGGCCGAATGGCCCGAGAAGGCCGCCGGCCTGCTGCCGCCGGCCGACCTCGACATCCACATGGCGCTCGACGAGGACGCCACGCACCGGCGCGTCACCGTGCGCGCCAATACGCCGCGCGGCGCGGAGCTGCTGTCGTGATGCGGCGCCGCCGGCTCCTGCAGGGCAGCGTCGTGCTGCTGCTCGGCGCGCAGCAGATCGCCCACGGCGCCACCATCGTGGCCGTGCGCCTGTGGCCCGCGCCGGAATACACGCGCCTGACGATCGAATCCGACGGCCTGCTGTCCGCCACCACGGTGAGCGGCCCACGCCGCCTGGCGGTGGACATCAAGGGCATCGCGCTCGACCC
>NZ_DASSVG010000189.1:0-7464 GCF_035706265.1 Ramlibacter sp.
GCGCTTCTTCCTCGCCCGGCGCGAGGTCCCACGCTCGGAACTGGCGCGCTACTGCCAGATCGACTACGAGCGCGAGATGACCTTCGTGGCGCTGGACGGCGAGCGCATGGCGGGCGAGGTGCGCGCGATCTGCGACCCGGACAACCGCGAGGCGGAGTTCGCCGTGCAGGTGGCTTCGGACTGGCAGCACCACGGCCTCGGCGGCCGCTTGCTGGACAAGCTGCTGGCCTACCTGCGCGCGCGCGGCACCGCCGAAGTGTTCGGCCAGTGCCTGCCGGAGAACGAGGGCATGGCGGCGCTGGCGCGCGAAAAGGGCTTCGAAGTCCGGATGGACCGGGACCACACGATGCACATGCGCTTGCGCCTGGCTACGGCGAGTCCCCCAGCCGCCGGTACAGCGTATTGCGGCTGATCCCCAGCCGCCGCGCCGCTTCCGAGACGTTGCCGGCGGCTTCATCGAGGGCGCGCCGGATCGCGCTGCGCGAGATGCTGCGCAGGTCCGCCGGCTCCGGTGCGTCGACGCCGCCTTGCGGCTGCCCGCGCAGTTGCTCCGCGAAATCCTCGCACAGGTGGTGCCAGCCGATCTCGTTCTCCTGCGGCTCCAGCAGGGCGCAGGCCGTGCGCAGCACGCTCGCGAGCTGCCGCAGGTTGCCCGGCCAGGCATGGGAACGCAAGGCGGCCAGCAGCGAGGCCTCCACCTGCACGTCGCGCCCGGGCAGCAGCTGCGCGAGCTGTTGCGCGAGCAGCGCGGGCAGGTCGCTGCGCGCGCGCAGCGGCGGCACCTTGAGCGTGAAGCCGTTGAGGCGGTAGAACAGGTCCTCGCGGAAACGCCCGGCCGCGATCTGCGCGCGCAGGTCGCGGTGCGTGGCGCACACCAGCCAGAAATCCACCGCCACCGGCTTGCCCCCGCCCAGCGGCGTGACCTGCCGGTCCTGCAGCACGCGCAGCAGGCGCGTCTGCAGCGCGAGCGGCATGTCGCCGATCTCGTCGAGGAACAGCGTGCCGCCCTGTGCCTCGCGGATGCGGCCGGTGGCGCCTTCGCGGGCGGCGCCGGTGAAGGCGCCGCGCTCGTAGCCGAACAGCTCCGCCTCGATCAGCGCCTCGGGCAGCGCCGCGCAGTTCACCGCCACGAAAGGCTGGCCGCGGCGCGGGCTGCACGCGTGCATGGCGCGGGCCAGCACCTCCTTGCCGGCGCCCGACTCGCCCTGCACCAGCAGCGGGATCGCGCTCGGCGCGAGCTTGCGCGCCCGCTCGATTGCCGCGTGCATCGCGAGGTCGCCGGTGTCGAGCGCAGCCAGCGCATCGGCCGGCGCCGCATCCTCCACCGGGGTGCCAGAGCGCGCGGCATGCGCCGACAGCACCGGCCGCGCGGCCTCCACGCGGGCCCACAGCGCCGCCCCGGCGTGGCCGTGCACGATGCGCGGCACCGAGGGCGAGCGCCGGAACCAGTCCATCAGCAGGGGCACCGGCTCGGCCAGCACGTCCTGCAGCCGGCAGCGCGCCAGTTGCGGCCAGTCCAGCCCCAGCATGCGCAGCGCGGCGCGGTTGGCGCCGGCCAGGCCGCCGTCCTCGCGCACCGCGAGCAGGCCTTCGGTGAGCGTGCCTATGCCTTCGGGCTGCGCGTGCAGGCGCAGCACCAGGCCGCTCCAGTGGCGCACGTCGTGGCGGGTCTCGAACAGCCGGTGCTCGATCATGCGCGCCGCGGAACGCACCAGGCCGATCGTGTGCGGGTGGTAGCCGCGGTGGTCGCCCGAGACGTCCAGCACGCCCAGCAGCTGCCCTCCGGGCGCGAGGATGGGCGCCGCCGCGCAGGTGAGGAAGGCGTTGCGTTCGAGGTAGTGCTCCTCGGAATGCACGGCGATGGGCTGCCGCTCCGCCAGCGCGGTGCCGATCGCGTTGGTGCCGCGGTACTGCTCGGACCAGGTGGCGCCGGGACGCAGGGCCACGCGCTCGGCGCGGCTGACGAAATGCAGGTCGCCCATGGCCTGCAGCACCACGCCGTCGGCGCCGGCCAGGATCACCATGCTGTCGGTGCCCTCGGTCTGCTCGACGAGGAACTCCATGACGGGGCTCGCATGCGCGACCAGCTCGCGCTGCTGCTCCAGCGCGCGCGCGAGCTGCGGGCCCGAGGCGTGCGGCGCCCCGGGCATGCGGCCGGCCGGCTGCAGGCCGGCCTGCCAGCTGCGCAGCCAGGAGCCGGCGAGCTCGGGGCCTACCAGCTCCCGCTTCAGTTCGCCCGCTTCCAGCAACTGGCGCCGGGCCAGCCGCAGCCCGCTGCGCGCGGGCCTCTGCGCGACTTCGTGCATCCGCATGGCTTGTCTCCTCCAGCGAATTCTGCGCGGCCCGCCGGTCCGGTTCGGCCCGGAATCCGTGCCGGCCTGTTCCATTCCGACACACCGGGCAGCGGCCGCTGCACCGTCCCGGCACGCCCGCCACCGTAAGGCCGGCGCCTTTCGGCAGGCTTGCAGGCTTCCGATGATGAAAGCGCCGGGTGGCACGGGGGCTGCAATCCGATGGACGGAGGCGCGCAGGGCGCTTCTTCCATCCACCTACCGGAGACAACGCGTGATCTATGCCAAGCCTGGCGCCGCCGGCGCCCCCGTCGCCTTCAAGAGCCGCTACGACAACTTCATCGGCGGACGCTTCGTCGCGCCGGTGCGCGGCCAGTATTTCGAGGTGCTGACGCCCATCAACGGCCAGCCCTACACGCAGGCCGCGCGTTCCACGGCGGAGGACGTGGAGAAGGCGCTCGACGCCGCCCATGCGGCCGCGCCCGCCTGGGGCCGGGTGCCGGCCGCCGAGCGCGCCAACATCCTGCTGAAGATCGCCGACCGCATCGATGCCAACCTGGAGAAGCTGGCCTATGCGGAGACGGTGGACAACGGCAAGCCGATCCGCGAGACGCTGGCCGCCGACATCCCGCTCGCCTCCGACCACTTCCGCTACTTCGCCGGCTGCCTGCGCGCGCAGGAGGGCAGCCTGTCCGAGATCGACCACGACACCGTGGCCTACCACTTCCACGAGCCGCTGGGCGTGGTCGGCCAGATCATCCCCTGGAACTTCCCCATCCTGATGGCGGCCTGGAAGCTCGCGCCGGCGCTGGCGGCCGGCAACTGCGTGGTGCTCAAGCCCGCCGAGTCCACGCCGGTCTCGATCCTGGTGCTGATGGAGCTGGTCGGCGACCTGCTGCCCGCGGGCGTGATCAACGTCGTCAACGGCTACGGCAAGGAAGCGGGCACGCCGCTCGCCACCAGCAAGCGCATCGCCAAGCTGGCCTTCACCGGCTCCACCGCCACCGGCAAGGCGATCGCGCAGGCGGCCGCCGCCAACCTGATCCCGGCCACGCTGGAGCTGGGTGGCAAGTCGCCCAACATCTTCTTCGACGATGTCGCCGCGGCCGACGACGAATTCCTCGACAAGGCGATCGAGGGCCTGGTGCTGTTCGCGTTCAACCAGGGCGAGGTCTGCACCTGCCCCTCGCGCGCACTGGTCCAGGCTTCCGTGTACGAGCGCTTCATGGAGCGCGCGATCAAGCGCGTCCAGGCCATCAAGCAGGGCAACCCGCTCGACACCACCACCCTGGTCGGCGCCCAGGCCTCGCTGATGCAGATGGACAAGATCCAGTCCTACCTGAAGCTCGGGCGCGAGGAGGGCGCCGAGGTGCTGGTGGGCGGCGCGCGCGCACGGCTGCCGGGCGAGCTGGCCGAGGGCTACTACATCCAGCCGACGGTGTTCAAGGGCCACAACCGGATGCGCATCTTCCAGGAGGAGATCTTCGGCCCGGTGCTGGCCGTGACCACCTTCAAGGACGAGGCGGAGGCGCTGCAGATCGCCAACGACACGGCCTACGGCCTCGGCGCCGGCGTGTGGACGCGCGACGGCAGCCGGGCCTACCGCATGGGCCGCGCCATCCAGGCCGGCCGCGTTTGGACCAACTGCTATCACGCCTATCCCGCGCACGCGGCCTTCGGCGGCTACAAGGAATCGGGCATCGGCCGCGAGACGCACAAGGTGATGCTGGAGCACTACCAGCAGACCAAGAATTTGCTGGTGAGCTACAGCCCGAAGGCGCTGGGGTTCTTCTGATCGGGCCTCGACTCCCTCCCCCTCTGGGGGGAGGGTGGGGTGGGGGCGCTCCGGCGTGCGAGAAGGGCACCGGCGTGCCCCCACCCCAGCCCTCCCCCAACGGGGGAGGGAGAAAGTCAGAGGCGCGGCGGCTGGCGCACGCGTGTGGCCTGCTCGAACGCATACGCGTACGACAGCAGCTTCGCCTCGCTGAAATCCGGTCCGAGCAATTCGGCGCCGATCGGGACACCGAGCGGCGCCGTGGCCGTGGGCCGCGAGAAGCCGCCCGGGAAGGTCACGGCCGGAAAGCCGGTGCCGTGCGAGAGCACCCCGTTGCGCTCGGCCTGCTCCGCTTCTCCCGCAGGCACGACCAGGATGCGCTGCAACGGATAGAGGATCGCGTCCAGCCCCAGGTCGGCCAGGCGGGACGCGAGCATCACCCGCAGCCGGTCGCGGTTGGCGATGCGCTGCAGGTACTCCGGCTGCGTGAGGCCGTCCTCGATCGCGAGCTCGGCCTCCATCGCCTGCTGCACCGGCGGCACGGCGGTGTTCGATTCGACCAGCTGGCGGAAGCCGGTCACCGGCTGGTCGGCGCCCAGCCCGGCGAAGTACTGCTCGAAGGCCGCGCGCGCTTCCCAGCGGTCGGTGCTCACGCGGGCGGTGAGTTCTTCCAGGCCGGGAATGCGCAGGCGCAGCACCGTCGCGCCCAGCGATTCCATGCCGCGCAGCACCTGTTCCATCACGGCGTTGACTTCGGCGTGCCGTTCTTCCTGTCCGCACGCGTCCTCCAGCAGGCCGATGCGCGCCCCGCGCAGGCCGTCGGCCCGCAAGGCCGCGAGGTAGTCCGTGGGCGGCCGCACCGCGCCGAGTGCCGTCACCGGGTCGCGCGGATCGTAGCCCGCCATCACCGAAAGCAGGCGCGCCGCATCTTCGACGGTGCGCACGATCGGCCCCACCTCGTCCTGCGTGAAGCTGTTGGGCATCACGCGGCCGCGGCTGACGAGGCCGCGGGTGGGCCGCACGCCCACCAGGCAGCAGGCCGAGGCGGGCGAGCGGATCGACTGGCCAGTGTCGCTGCCGGTGCCGAGCACGGCGAAGTTGGCCGCGATGGCGGCGCCGGTGCCGCCGCTGGAGCCGCCCGGCGTGCGCGTGAGGTCGTAGGGGTTGAGCGTCTGGCCGCCCAGGCTGCTGATGGAGATGCCGCCGCGCGCGAACTCCTGCAGGTTGGCTTTCGCCAGCACCAGCGCGCCCGCCTCGCGCAGGCGTTGCACGGTGAAGGCGTCGCCGCGCGGCTGCGAATGGCGCATCGCGACGCTGCCGCCGGTGGTGGGCAGGTCCTGGGTGTCGAAGTTGTCCTTCAGGATCACGGGGATGCCGTGCAGCGGGCCGACGCGGCCCTGCTGCGCGCGCCAGTGCGCGTCGAGCTGCGCGGCCTGCTCGAGCACCCGCGGGTTGAGCGTGAGCAGCGCACGTAGCGCGGGGCCGCGGCGGTCGCAGGCCTCGATGCGCGCGAGGTACGCCTGCACCAGTTGCACGGCGGTGAGCTCGCCGCGGTGCATGGCCGCGTGGATGCTGGCGACGCTCGCCTCCTCGAGGACGAAGGACTCGGACGGCTTCATGCGCCGATTATCGACAGCGCGCCTGCACACGAAAGGCCGCATCGGCGCGCGCAAGGTCGTGATGCGCAGGCGGCGCAGCCACGCTACGGCCGCGTTGAACGGGTGCGCTCGTCGGGCATCCGCACCACAAGGTCATCAACGCTCGCTAGACTCGCGGCCCATCCGGGACCATTCGAGGAAGGCGATCTCATGCATCAACGCTTCATCTCCCTGGCCATCGCGGGCCTCGCCTTGCTCGCCGCTTGCAGCGAACGCGTGCCCGAGCGGCCCGCGGCCGAGCCGGCAGCGAGCGCCGCCTCGGCGCCGGCCACCGCGAACGCCCCAGCGGACGACGGCTACGACGTGTCGAAGATGGACATGAAGCCGGCGCCCTCCACGCTGTCGTCCGAACGGCACACGGGGGCCTTCGCGCTCGGCAGCGCCCTCAGCATGGGCCCGGCGATCCAGCCGCTCGACCCCTCGCCGGTGAAGGAGGTGCGGCTCGACACCACGCACAAGATCATCGACCTCGCGCCCGGCGTGAAATTCAGCGCCTGGACCTTCGGCGACACGGTGCCGGGGCCGACCGTGCGCGCGCGCGTGGGCGACCGCGTCAAGTTCACCATGACCAACCGGTCGGACGAGGTGGTGCCCGGCGTGCAGCTGACGGCCGCGCCGATGATGCACTCGATGGACTTCCACTCGGCGATGGTGGCGCCAAACGACAAGTACCGCTCGATCGCGCCGGGGCAGACCATCTCCTTCGAGTTCACGCCCAACTATCCCGGCGTGTACATGTACCACTGCGGCACGCCCATGGTGCTGGAGCACATCGCGTCGGGCATGTACGGGATGATGATCGTGGAGCCGCGCGGCGGCTACCCGACCAAGGCGGACCGCGAGTACGCGGTGATCCAGAGCGAGTTCTATACGAAGCTCGACCAGCAGAAGCGGAAGCTCGATGGCGTGCCGCTGTACGTGCTCGATGGCGTGAAGGTGCGCACCAAGGCGCCCACCTACACCGTCTTCAACGGCCGCTACAACGGCATGGTCGACCAGCCGCTGCAGGCCAACCCCGGCGAGCGGGTGCGCCTGTTCGTGCTGAACGTGGGGCCGTCCAACACCTCCAGCTTCCACGTGGTGGGCACGATCTTCGACCGCGTGTGGCTGGAGGGCAATCCCGACAACCAGCTGCGCGGATCGCAGACGGTGCTGCTCGGCTCCTCCAACAGCGCCATCGTGGAGTTCTACCTGCCCGAGGCGGGCAACTACGTGATGGTGGACCACCATTTCGCCAACGCCTCGCAGGGCGCGATCGGCATCATCGCGGCCGGTTCCGTGGCGCCGGGCGATGCCGAGCACCACAACATCCCGGCGACGCAGAAGGTGCCGACCGACCCGGTGGCGCAGCGCGCGCAGCTGGACTTCCAGTCCAAGTGCCTGGCCTGCCACACCCTGGGCAGCGGCGACAAGCTCGGGCCGGACCTGCTGGGCACGACGAAGCGGCACGACACGGCCTGGCTCACGCGCTGGCTGAAGTCGCCGGAGCAGATGCTGCAGACCGATCCCACCGCCAAGGCGCTGCTGGATCGCTGGAAGATTCCGATGCCCAACCAGGGCCTGACCGACGAGGAGATCCGGGGCTACATCGAGTTCTTCAAGTGGGCCGACGCGAACGTGCAGCCCGTCACCACCGCGGCCGGGCCGGCGGGCGCGACCTCGCCGGCCGCAGGCGCCAGCGCACCGGCCAGCGGCGTGCCGAGCCCGACGGCTCCGCCGGCGCAAGGCGGTGCTTCGACAC
>NZ_DASSVG010000190.1:0-12105 GCF_035706265.1 Ramlibacter sp.
CAACGAAAAGGCCTTCGTCGCCGACCTCGGCGCGGACTCTCTGGACACGGTGGAACTCGTGATGGCCCTCGAGGACGAGTTCGGCATCGAGATCCCGGACGAGGACGCCGAGAAGATCACGACGGTGCAGAACGCCATCGACTACGCCAACGCCCACCAGAAGGCCTGAGAAGAAAGATGCATCGACGCGTCGTCGTGACGGGACTGGGCTGCGTCAGCCCGGTCGGCAATTCGGTCGCCGAAGCCTGGGCCAACCTGCTGGCCGGCCGCAGCGGCATCGACGTGGTCGCGTCCTTCGATGCCAGCACCCTGTCGGTGAGGTTCGCGGGCGAGGTCCGCAACTTCAACGTGGCGGACTACATGCCGGAAAAGGAAGCCCGGCACATGGACCGCTTCATCCACCTGGGCATGGCGGCTGCCGCGCAGGCAGTCCAGGATTCCGGCCTGCCCACCGGTGACCAGCTCGATCCCGACCTGGCCACCCGGATCGGCGTGAACATCGGTTCCGGCATCGGCGGGCTGCCGATGATCGAGGAAACGCACGCCGAATACATGAACCGCGGCCCGCGCCGCATCTCGCCGTTCTTCGTGCCGGCCTCGATCATCAACATGATCTCGGGCCACGT
Source organism: Ramlibacter sp. (assembly GCF_035706265.1). GTDB lineage: Bacteria > Pseudomonadota > Gammaproteobacteria > Burkholderiales > Burkholderiaceae_C > Ramlibacter. Next base: position 627 of record NZ_DASSVG010000190.1, read on the forward strand.
CTCGATCCGCTACGGCTTCCAGGGCGCCAACATCGCCGTGGTCACGGCCTGCACCACCGGCCTGCACGCCATCGGCCTGTCGGCCCGCCTGATCGAGGCGGGCGATGCCGACGTGATGGTCGCCGGCGGCGCCGAGTCCACCGTCTCGCCGCTGGGCATCGGCGGCTTCGCCGCGGCCCGCGCGCTGTCCACCCGCAACGACGACCCGAAGACCGCGTCCCGCCCCTGGGACAAGGACCGCGACGGCTTCGTGCTGGGCGAAGGCGGCGGCGTCCTGGTGCTGGAAGAGTACGAGCACGCCAAGAAGCGCGGCGCCAAGATCTACGCGGAAGTGGTCGGCTTCGGCATGAGCGCGGATGCGTACCACATGACGGCGCCCAACGTGGAGGGCCCGCGCCGCGCCATGACGGCAGCGCTCAAGAACGCCGGCATCAACCCGGACCAGGTCGACTACCTGAACGCCCACGGCACCTCCACGCCGCTGGGCGACGTGAACGAGACCAACGCGATCAAGCTCACGCTGGGCGAGCACGCGAAGAAGGTGGTGGTCAACTCGACGAAGTCGATGACGGGCCACCTGCTGGGCGGCGCCGGCGGCATCGAGTCGGTGTTCACGGTGATGGCACTGCACCACCAGAAGAGCCCGCCCACCATCAACATCTTCAACCAGGATCCCGAGTGCGACCTGGACTACTGCGCCAACACGGCGCGGGACATGAAGATCGAAGTGGCGCTGAAGAACAACTTCGGCTTCGGCGGCACCAACGGCTCGCTGGTGTTCAAGCGCGTCTAGCGCCCTCGCAGCCATGCATGCGGCCCCATCGGTGACATACCCGGTGGGGCGCAGCGCATTCGCGCTCGGGCTGGTCCTGGCGCTGGCGGCGGCCGGCCTGGCGGTGGCGCTGGCCTGGTCCCTGCAAACGGATACTTTCGGCTGGCGCCAGGCGCTGGCGTTCGCGGCCGTGGCGGCCTGCGGCGCGCTCGCCGTGCTGGCCTGGCGCCGCTCGCCGACCGGCTTGCTGCGCTGGGACGGCCGGGCCTGGAGCTGGGAAGAGGGCGGCGAAGCGGGCTGCGGCCACCCCGAGATCGCGCTGGACCTGCAGAATCGGATGCTGCTTCGCTGGCAGCCGGAAACGGGCCGCGCGCGCTGGCTCTGGCCCGAGCGCGCGGCCGATTCCGCCCACTGGGCCGCGCTGCGCCGTGCTGTATATTCGCGCGCCAGTGCCCCCGTGCCTGCCGCGGGCGAGCCGCCGACGGCCGAACAATGACCAAGAAGCCTCCCGCCGCCCCTGCTCCCTCGCCCGCCGACACCGACCTGATGCTGGTGGAGCGCACGGTGGCGGGCGACCAGCGGGCCTACGAGCTCCTGGTCCTGAAGTACCAGCGCCGCATCGAACGCTTGATCGGCCGCATGGTCCGCGATACCGACCTGATCGAGGATATCGCCCAGGAGACCTTCATCCGCGCCTACCGGGCGCTGTCCCAGTTCCGCGGCGAGGCGCAGTTCTATACCTGGCTGTACCGGATTGCAGTCAACACCGCGAAAAAAGCTTTGGTCGACCTCAAGCGTGACCCGGTCGTTTCCGAAAGTGCCCTCAAGGGCGGCGATGATGACGAAGAAACTTCCGGCGTCGAGAACGAACTAACCAGCGCGGAAACGCCGGAAACGGTGCTCGCGGCCAAGGAAATCGCCGCCACGGTCAACTCGGCCATGGAGGCGTTGCCCGACGAACTGCGCCAGGCGGTGACGCTGCGCGAGATCGAGGGCCTGAGCTACGAGGAGATCGCGGAAGTGATGAATTGCCCGATCGGCACGGTCCGGTCCCGCATCTTCCGGGCCCGCGAGGCGATTTCGGCCAAGGTGAAGCCCCTGCTGGAAAACCAGTCGGGCAAGCGCTGGTGAGAGGCGCTGGAACGGAAGCGATGGACAACGAGATGGACAACCAGGAACTCATTTCGGCTCTGGCCGACGGGCAGCTGCAGGGCGAGGCCTTCGCCCGCGGCGTGCAGGCGGCGTCGGGCGATGCGCGTGCGCGCGAGACCTGGTGTGCGTATCACGTCGTGGGCGAGGTGCTGCGCACCGGGCGGGCCGCTGCCGGCAGCGCGCCGGAAGCCTTCCTCGCCCGCCTGCGCGAGCGGCTGGAAGGCGAGACCCCGGTCGCCGCGGCGGCCGTGCCGGTGGCACAGCCGGCGCGCCCGCTGCCGCAGCCGGCGGCCAACGACTGGATCTGGAAGCTCGCCGCGGGCGTGGCCTCGGTGGCGGCCGTGGCGGCGGTGGGCTGGAACATGTTCGGCGCCAGCTCGATGCAGGCAGCGCAGCCCCAGCTCGCCGTGGCGCCCATCGTGCCCGTCGCCCCCGCGGCTTCGGCGCCGGCGCACGCCGAGGCGGCGCCGGCGATGATCCGCGACCCGCGCCTCGACCGGCTGCTCGCCGCGCACCGCCAGCTGGCCGGCACCTCGGTGCTGCAGGCGCCCTCGGGCTTCCTGCGCAACGCGACCTTCGAGGCCCCGAGCCGCTGACCCCCGCCAGGATGACGCTCGACGCTCCCGCCCTTGCCCGCCGGCGCCTGGCGCGTGGCGCGTTGGCCCTCGCCTCCGGCGCCTTCACGCTGCTCGCGGGCCAGGTGCTGGCCGCCACCGGCCTGCCCGACCCGCGCCCTGCCGACGGGCGGGCCGAGCGCAGCATCACCGAATGGCTCTCGCGCATGCAGGATGCCTCGCTGCAGCGCAGTTACGTGGGCACTTTCGTCGTCACCTCCAGCAACGGCTCGATGGCCAGCGCCCGCATCTGGCACGCCTGCGACGGCCAGCGCCAGGTGGAGCGGATCGATTCGCTCTCCGGCGAGCGGCGCTCCACCTTCCGCCGCGACGACGAGGTGCTGACCTTCCTGCCCGAGACGAAGACGGTGCGCAGCGAGCGTCGCGAGGCGCTGGGCCTGTTCCCGGAGATGGTCCGCCCCGACGACAGCGCGATTCCCGAGTTCTACACGGCGCGGCGCGTGGGCAGCGACCGCGTCGCCGGCTTCGACGCCGACATCGTGCAGGTGCTGCCCACGGACGGCCTGCGCTTCGGCTACCGGATCTGGAGCGAGAAGAAGAGCGGCCTGGTGGTGAAGCTGCAGACGCTGGACGAAGGCGGGCGGGTGCTGGAGCAGGCGGCCTTCTCCGAGCTGCAGCTCGATGCGCCGGTGCGCATGGACCGGCTCGCGCACATGATGACGGTGCCCGAAGGCTGGCGGGTGGAGAAGACGGAGGCCGTCAAGACCACCGCCGCCGCCGAAGGCTGGGGGCTGCGCCAGCCGGTGGCGGGCTTCAAGTCCGTGAGCTTCTACAAGCGGCGCGCCGAAGACGTGCTGCAATGGATCTTCTCCGACGGCCTGGCTTCCGTGTCGCTCTTCGTCGAGGACTTCGACGGCCAGCGCCACCTGCGCGAAGGCATGTTCGCCAGCGGCGCCACCCACACCCTCACCAGGAGGGTGCAGGACTCGTGGGTCACGGTGGTGGGCGAGGTGCCGCCGGCGACGCTGCGGGCCTTCTCGCTCAGCCTTGAGCGGCGCAAATAGCGCCTCATCTGCCCCCCAACCGCCGTTCGGCGGTGTAACCCGAGCGTAAAGTGGACATGCGTCTTTGGCTGACGCGGAAACTTTTCGCGCCGGCGTATTCTCAGCTATTACTCGTTACTGGCCCTTCTGGAGAGGTCCCCCTATGTTGCGCACAGATTGGAAGAACAACTTGCGCGGCTGCGGACTGGCGATGGCCCTGGCCTTCGCCGGCGTGGCTGCCTTCACCCCGGCAACGCCGGTGCTGGCGCAGTCGGCGCCGCAGCCGCGCACCGGCTTGCCGGATTTCACCGAGCTGGTGGACCAGGTGGGCCCGGCGGTGGTGAACATCCGCACGCTGGAGCGCGCGCGCTCGGGCGGCGGCGGCGCCAACCCGCAGATGGACGAGGAGATGCAGGAATTCTTCCGCCGCTTCTTCGGCGTGCCGATGCCCAACGTGCCGCGCGGCCAGCGTCCGAACCCGCGCGGCGACCGCGGCGGCGGCGAAGAGGAGCAGCCGCGCGGCGTCGGCTCCGGCTTCATCCTGACGCAGGACGGCTACGTGATGACCAATGCCCACGTGGTCGAAGGCGCCGACGAAGTGATCGTCACGCTGCCGGACAAGCGCGAGTTCAAGGCCAAGATCATCGGCGCCGACAAGCGCACCGACGTCGCCGTGGTGAAGATCGACGCCACCGGCCTGCCCGCCGTGCGCGTGGGCGACCCGAACCGGCTCAAGGTCGGCGAGTGGGTGATGGCGATCGGCTCGCCCTTCGGCCTGGAGAACACCGTGACGGCCGGCATCGTCAGCGCCAAGGGCCGCGACACCGGCGACTACCTGCCCTTCATCCAGACCGACGTGGCGATCAACCCCGGCAACTCCGGTGGCCCGCTGATCAACCTGCGCGGCGAGGTGGTGGGCATCAACAGCCAGATCTACTCGCGCTCGGGCGGCTTCATGGGCATCTCGTTCGCGATCCCGATCGACGAGGCGACCCGCGTCGCCGAGCAGCTGCGCGTCTCCGGCCGGGTGGAGCGCGGCCGCATCGGCGTGCAGATCGACCAGGTCACGCGCGACGTCGCGGAATCGATCGGCCTCGGCCGGCCGCAGGGCGCGCTGGTGCGCAGCGTCGAATCCGGCTCGCCGGCGGACAAGGCGGGCATCGAGGCCGGCGACATCATCACCAAGTTCAACGGCTCCGCGATCGACCGTGCCTCCGACCTGCCGCGCATGGTGGGCAACACCAAGCCGGGCAGCAAGGTGCCGCTGACGGTGTTCCGCCGCGGCGGCACGCGCGACCTGCAGATCACGGTGGCCGAGTTCGAACCGGAAGCCACCGCGCGTGCCGGCGGCAGCAAGCCCTCGGCGCCCGAGATGAAGCCGCAGGTCTCGCCCGCGCAGCAGCAGATCGGCATCGTGGTCGGCGAGCTCACCGCGGCGCAGAAGAAGGAGGCCAAGGTGAAGGGCGGCGTGCGCGTGGAGTCGGTGGCCGAGGGCCAGGCGATGCGCGCGGGCGTGCGCGAGGGCGACATCATCACCGCCGTCGGCAACACCGAGATCAACTCGGTGAAGGACTTCGAGGCCGCGATCGCCAGGTTGGACAAGAGCAAGCCGATCCCGCTGCTGCTGCGGCGCGGCGAGCTGGCCAGCTACCTGGTGATCCGCCCGGCGCGCGGCTGATCCCGCGAGCGGCCCGCCTGGCAAGCAAAAGCCCCATGCCCCCGGTCGGGTTTGGGGCTTTTCTGCAGCCGGGTGGCCCAAAAAAGACAGCGGCCGGATCGCGGCAGTCCGGCCCTGCGGTCCACTCCCTAGTTTGTGTCCGCTAACTTTCCAGGGGCGTTAAGAACCGGATTCGGTAGAATCGACGCCGACCAGCGCCCAATGGGGCATATCGGATCGCGGCTCCACCACCATGCGGGATGGCCGGCAGGGAATCCCTGCCGATCCACAACCAGCCCACATGTTGTCCTCCCGAAAGCTTGCCAGAATTGTTGAAAAGCTGTGAACAACATTCCAGTTGCAAGCCTGCAACGGCCCAGTCGGGGAGGCCTGCCGGCTGTACGCCCGGCCCGTTTTGCCTACAATGAAGCTCCAACTATCGCAGTTGCCATAGATTGTTGGTTCAGGGCGCGTCACCTTCATGACGCGCCCTTTTTTCTTGTGCGCGCCCTTGCGAATCAAACACTTGTACGTTCCCGTTGATGAACCACATCAGAAACTTCTCGATCATCGCGCACATCGATCACGGCAAGTCGACGCTCGCTGACCGCCTCATCCAGCGTTGCGGCGGCCTCTCCGATCGCGAGATGGAAGAGCAGGTGCTCGACTCGATGGACCTGGAGAAGGAGCGTGGGATAACCATCAAGGCGCAGACCGCGGCGCTCACGTACAAGGCGCGCGACGGCAAGGTCTACAACCTCAATCTGATCGACACGCCGGGCCACGTCGACTTCTCGTATGAAGTGAGTCGCTCGCTGTCCGCGTGCGAAGGCGCGCTGCTGGTGGTGGACGCGAGCCAGGGCGTCGAAGCGCAGACGGTGGCCAACTGCTACACCGCGCTCGATCTCGGCGTGGAAGTGGTGCCGGTCCTGAACAAGATGGACCTGCCGCAGGCCGACCCCGAGCGCGCCAAGGAGGAAATCGAGGACGTGATCGGCATCGACGCGAGCGACGCGATCCCGTGCTCCGCCAAGACCGGCCTGGGCATCGACGACATCCTCGAGGCGATCGTCGCGCGCATCCCGGCGCCGCGCGGCAATCCGCAGGGGCCCCTGCGCGCCATGATCATCGACAGCTGGTTCGACAGCTACGTCGGCGTGGTGATGCTCGTGCGCGTGGTGGACGGCCGGCTCGCCAAGGGTGACCGCATCAAGCTGATGGCGACCGACGCGACGTACGAGACCACGCAGCTCGGCGTGTTCACGCCGGCGAACTCGCCGCGCGACGCGCTGGAAGCGGGCGAGGTGGGCTACATCATCGCCGGCATCAAGGAACTGCAGGCCGCCAAGGTGGGCGACACGGTGACGCTGATCAAGGCCGGCACCGGCGGCGCGGCCTTCACCGCCACCGAACCGCTGCCGGGCTTCAAGGAAGTGCAGCCGCAGGTCTTCGCGGGCCTGTACCCGGTCGAGGCCAACCAGTACGACCAGCTGCGCGACAGCCTGGAGAAGCTCAAGCTCAACGACGCCTCGCTGCACTACGAGCCGGAGGTGAGCCAGGCCCTGGGCTTCGGCTTCCGCTGCGGCTTCCTGGGCCTGCTGCACATGGACATCGTGCAGGAGCGCCTGGAGCGCGAGTTCGACCAGGACCTGATCACCACCGCGCCCAGCGTGGTCTACCAGGTGGTCAAGGGCGACGGCGAGGTCATCATGGTCGAGAACCCGGCCAAGATGCCGGAGCAGGGCAAGATCCAGGAGATCCGCGAGCCGATCGTCACCGTGCACCTGTACATGCCGCAGGAATACGTGGGCCCGGTGATGACGCTGGCCAACCAGAAGCGCGGCGTGCAGATCAACATGGCCTACCACGGCCGCCAGGTGATGCTCACGTACGAGCTGCCCCTGGGCGAGATCGTGCTGGACTTCTTCGACAAGCTGAAGTCCGTCAGCCGCGGCTACGCCTCCATGGACTACGAGTTCAAGGAATACCGGGCGTCGGACGTGGTGAAGGTCGACATCCTGCTGAACGGCGACAAGGTGGACGCCCTGTCCATCATCGTGCACCGCACCCAGGCGCAGTACCGCGGCCGCGCGGTGGTCGCCAAGATGCGCGAGATCATCAGCCGGCAGATGTTCGACGTCGCGATCCAGGCGGCCATCGGCGCCAACGTCATTGCCCGCGAAACGGTCAAGGCGCTGCGCAAGAACGTGCTGGCAAAATGCTACGGGGGCGATATCACCCGCAAGCGCAAGCTGCTGGAAAAACAGAAGGCCGGCAAGAAGCGCATGAAGCAGATCGGCTCCGTGGAGGTGCCGCAGGAAGCCTTCCTCGCCATCCTCCAGGTCGAAGAATAAACACCAAAGAAACGATGATGCCTTTCCTGACGGCCGCGATCCTCGCGGCCTTCGTCGGCTACGCCGGCGCGTGGTACTTCGAGATGGTCGAGGGCAACTTCGCGCTCCTGCTGTTCCTGGCGACCCTGGTCACCGGGATCTACTGGGTCGCGGAGCGCCTCTGGTACCTGCCGCGGCGCCGCCGCGCCGCCACCGAGCTCGAGGCCCAGGCCCGGGCCCGCAACGACCGCCTGAGCTCGCAGGGCATCGCGCCCGTCGATCCCGAGCTCGCCGAGGCCAGGCAGAAGATCCTGGCCCAGCCCTGGTGGCTGGACTGGACGGCCGGCCTGTTCCCGGTGATCCTGGCCGTGTTCGTGCTGCGCTCGTTCCTGTTCGAGCCGTTCAAGATCCCCTCCGGCTCGATGATCCCGACGCTGCTGGTGGGCGACCTCATCCTGGTCAACAAGTTCACCTACGGTCTGCGCCTGCCCGTGATCAACACCAAGATCACCGAAGGCACGCCGCCGAAGCGCGGCGACGTGATGGTGTTCCGCTATCCGCCCAAGCCGACGCTGGACTACATCAAGCGGGTGGTGGGCGTTCCCGGCGACGAGGTGGCCTACCTGAACAAGCGGCTCACCATCAACGGCCAGCCGGTGCCGACCACCAAGGTCGGCGACTTCTTCGACCCGGACGCGATGCGCTACTTCCGCCAGTTCGAGGAGCGGCTGGGCGACAAGACCCACCGCCTCCTGAACGACGACGAGCGCCCCGCCTTCGTGGCCGGCGTCGACGACTTCCCCTACAAGGAGAACTGCCGCTACAGCGTCGAAGGCGTGGTGTGCAAGGTGCCGCAGGGGCACTATTTCATGATGGGTGACAATCGGGACAATTCGCTCGATTCGCGCTACTGGGGCTTCGTCCCGGACAAGAACATCGTCGGCAAGGCGTTCCTGATCTGGATGAACTTCGGCAACCTGTCGCGGGTCGGGTCCTTCGAATAAGACAACGGGCAATGAGTCGGAGGGGTTTCATGGCAGGCAAGTCGCGGCAGCGCGGGATTTCCTTGTTGACGCTGATCTTCTTCCTGGCGGTGATCGGCGCCGTCGGGGCGGTCGGAATGCGGGCGTTCCCGTCGATCCTCGAATACCAGGCGGCGCTGAAGGCGATCAACCGCGCCAAGGACGAAGGCACGGTGGCCGGGGTGCGCGCGGCGTTCGACCGCGCGGCCCAGGTCGACAACATCACCTCGATCAGCGGCAAGGACCTCGAAGTCACGAAGGACGGCGACAAGGTGGTCGTCTCCTTCGCGTACGACAAGGAATTCCACCTGTTCGGACCGGCCTGGCTGACCCTCAAGTACGAGGGCAGCTCGCGGCCCGGCCGCTAGCGCACGCGGCCGTGTCCGAACCGCTCGCGGCCCTGCAGCAGCGGCTGCAGTACCGCTTCCAGGATCCGCGGCTGCTGGCACGGGCGCTCACCCACCGCAGTTTCTCCGCCGAGCACAACGAGCGGCTGGAATTCCTTGGCGACTCGGTGCTGAACCTCGCCGTGGCCGGCCTGCTGTACCAGCGCCTGCAGGACCTGCCCGAGGGCGATCTCTCGCGCGTGCGCGCCAACCTCGTCAAGCAGGACACGCTGCACCGGCTGGCCGTTGGTCTCGGCCTGCCGGGGCTGGTGCGGCTCGGCGAGGGCGAGGCCCGCTCGGGCGGGCACAAGAGGCCCTCCATCCTGGCCGACGCGCTGGAGGCGCTGATCGGGGCCGTGTACCTCGACGCGGGCTTCGGCGCGGCCGAGGCGCTGGTGCACCGGCTCTTTGCCGAGGTGGAGATCAATCCCGGCATGTCCGCCGCCGCCAAGGACCCCAAGACCGAGCTGCAGGAGGTGCTGCAGGGGCGCCGGATGAAGCTGCCCGTGTACCGGGTGGTGGGCACCCTGGGCGCCGCGCACAAGCAGACCTTCGAGGTGGAGTGCGAGGTGTCGGAGCTCGGCCTGGTGGAGCGCGGCATCGGCGCCTCGCGCCGGGCGGCGGAGCAGGCGGCCGCCCAGGCGATGCTGATCGTGCTGAAATCGAGGAAATGAGCGAGAGCCCCCATCCCGACCTGCCCCCGGAAGGGGAAGGCGAAACTCCGTCGAATCCCACGGCCGGCGGCCAGCGCTGCGGCCTGGTGGCCATCGTGGGCAAGCCGAATGTCGGCAAGTCCACGCTGCTGAACGCGCTGGTGGGCCAGAAGATCAGCATCACCTCGCGCAAGGCGCAGACCACGCGGCATCGCATCACGGGCGTGCGCACGGCCGGCGCAACGCAGTTCGTGTTCGTCGACACGCCGGGCTTCCAGACGAAACACAGCTCCGCGCTGAACCGCTCGCTCAATCGTGCCGTGACCGGCGTGGTGGGCGACGTCGACGTGGTGCTGTTCGTGGTCGAGGCCGGCAACTTCACGCTGGGCGACGCCAAGGTGCTGGCCCTGCTCAAGCCCGGCATCCCCGCCATCCTGGTCGCCAACAAGCTGGACCTGGTGCACCGCCGCGGCGAGCTCGCGCCCTGGCTGCGCGACATGCAGGAGCGCCATCCCTTCGCGGAATTCATGCCGGTGTCGGCCAAGAACCCCAAGGATGTCGAGCGGCTGCTGGAGGTGTGCGCGAAGTACCTGCCCGAGCAGCCCTGGTGGTACGACGAGGACGAGCTCACCGACAAGAGCGAGCGCTTCATGGCCGGCGAGATGATCCGCGAGAAGCTGTTCCGGCTCACCGGCGAGGAGCTGCCGTACACGTCCACCGTGGTGGTGGAGAAGTTCGAGGAAGAGCCCAGCCCGAAATTCAAGCGCATGGTGCGGATCGCCGCGACCGTGGTGGTCGAGCGCGAAAGCCACAAGGCCATGGTGATCGGCGAAGGCGGCGAGAAGCTCAAGCGCATCGGCACCGAGGCCCGCCAGGAGCTGGAGAAGCTGTTCGACGCCAAGGTGTTCCTGCAGTTGTTCGTCAAGGTGCGCTCCGGCTGGGCCGACGACGAAGCGCGGGTCCGTTCGTTCGGCTACGAGTGAGACGCGTCGCCAACGAACCCGCCTACGTCCTCCACCGCTACGACTGGAGCGAATCCAGCCTGATCCTGGAGCTGCTGACGCGCGCCTACGGCCGCATCGCCGTGGTGGCCAAGGGGGCGAAGAAGCCCAGTTCCAATTTCCGTCCCGTGCTGCTGCCGCTGCAGCCGCTGCACGTGGCCGTCGGCGGCGATGGCGAGATCCGCACGCTCAAGGCGGCCGAGTGGCAGGGCGGGCTGGTGATGCCCACCGGCGAGGCGCTGCTGTCCGGCTACTACCTCAACGAGCTGTTGTTGCGCCTGCTGGCCCGGGACGACCCGCATCCGCCGCTGTTCGATGTGTATGGCGCGGCCGTGCGCGTGCTCTCGGGCGAACAGCCGCAGCTGCTGCAGCCGGCGCTGCGGGCCTTCGAGCTGCTGCTGCTGCGCGAGATCGGCCTACTGCCGTCGCTGGACCTGCAGACGGCCACCCTGGCGCCGCTGGAGCCCGATGAGCGCTACGCCCTGCACGCCGAAGGCGGCCTGCTCGAAGCGCAGGAGGAGGACGCCCGCGCCAGCCTCACCGGCGAACAGTGGCAGGCGCTGCAGCGCGCGCTGGACGATCCGGCGCCCTTCGAGGCCACCCTGCGCGCCGCGGCGCAGATGGGCGAGCTCAAGCCGCAGCTGCGGGCCCTGCTGCACTACCATTGCGGCGTTTCGACGCTGCGCACCCGGCAACTGATGATGGACCTGCAGTCCCTATGAACCACCCGAGCACCGCGTTGTCGGTCAACCTCAACAAGGTCGCCCTGGTGCGCAACACGCGCCACCTGGGCATCCCCAGCGTCACGCGCGCGGCCACGCTGTGCCTGCAGGCCGGCGCGCACGGCATCACGGTGCATCCGCGCCCCGACGAGCGCCACATCCG
>NZ_DASSVG010000191.1:0-3074 GCF_035706265.1 Ramlibacter sp.
TCTGACGACCGTGGCGCGCACCGCGGCACACGGCGGCATGCCGGCCACGGGCTGGAACCAGCGCTTCGACGGCGTGCGGGGCACGCTGCACCTGCCGCCGGGTCACCGGCTGATCGCGGTGACAGGCGCCGACGAGGCGCCTGGCACCTGGTTCGAGCGCTGGGGCCTGTGGAACGTGTTCGGCGTCGCGCTGGTCGTGGTGTTCGTCTACTGGACCGCGGGTCGGGTACCGGCCACCATCGCGGCGGTCGCGTTGTTGCTCACCTACCAGGAAATGCCCGCCCTGATCTGGCTCTGGGGCAACCTGCTGGCCTCGTTGGCCGTGGCCAGGGCAGCGCCCGAAGGGCGCTTCCGCAGGATCGCCAAAGTCTGGCGCACCACCAGTTTCGTGGTGCTGGCGCTGGCGCTGCTGCCGTTCATGTGGATGCAGGTGCGGTTCGCGCTGTATCCGCAGCTCGAGACCTCGATGCCCTGGGTCACCTCGGCAGTTGCCGAAGACGTCGGCGCCTATGTCGATCTGCAAAACATAGCTCCGCCGATGCCAGCCCTGGCCGCGCCGGCGCTCGAAGCCGACATCCAGGAAGAGCCCGCGGAGGCGCCGGCGGATGACGGTGTGCGCTACCGCAAGTCGCAAGCGCAGAGCGTCCCGGTGTCCGGACTGAACACGGTCGGCGTCGTGCAGCGCTATGCCAGCGGCACACGATTGCAGGCGGGCCCGGGCATTCCGCAGTGGAGCTACCACGCCTACGAATACCGCTGGTCCGGTCCGGTGGAACCCGACGACACGGTGCGCTTCATCTACATCGGCCCGGTGTCGCTGTTCTTCTGGCGCCTGCTCGGCGTGGTGGCGCTGGCGCTCTTGTTCCTGTGGCTGGCACGGCTCAGCTTCGGCGGCAGCTGGCGTCTGCCGGGCATGCCGCTCGAACGTGCCCGCGCGGGCGTCGTATTGCCGATGCTGTTCGCGCTGGCCTGGCTCGCAGCGCCGGCACCAACGCTCGCCCAGGCCCCCGGTACCCCGGACAACGATCTACTGGCCGAGCTCAAGCAGCGCCTGACCGAGGCGCCGCGCTGCGCGCCGAACTGCGCCGAGCTGGCCGAAGCGCGCGTCAGCGTCGACGGCGACCGGCTCGAAGTGGTGATGCGCGTCAACACGCTCGCGAACATCGCGGTCGCCATGCCGCACGCCAGTGATCGCTGGCAGCTCGACGACATCAGTGTCGACGCCCGCGCCTCGCTGGCCATGAATCGCGAGGGCGATTCGAGCCTGTGGGTGCCGCTCACGCCGGGCGCGCACCTGGTGCGGCTCGCGGGTCGGCTGGCGCCGGCGGAATCCATCCAGGTGGCCTTTCCGCAGCGACCGCGGGCGATCACGGTGGAGTCGCGCGGCTGGACGGTGAGCGGCGTCAACGAGGGCCGGCTGGTCTCAGGTTCGCTCGAGCTGGCGCGCGAACGCGGTGCGCAGCGGCTCGGCGCCGCCAGCGCGCTCGAGGCCGGCGCGGAGTTTCCGGCGTTCGTGCGCGTGGAGCGGCTGTTCAACCTGGATCTCGACTGGACCGTGCAGAACCAGGTCTCGCGCATCGCGCCGTTGCGTGCCGCGGTGTCGGTGGAGATCCCGCTGGTCGCGGGCGAGTCGGTGCTTACACCGGGCGTGGAGACCCGCGGCGGCAGCGTGCTCGTGGGACTCGGCGCCGGCGAGTCGGCGATGTCGTGGAGCTCGGGACTGCCGCGCAGCGAGACGCTCGAAGTTTCGCTCGAAGAGGGCGCGGCACGCACGGAGACCTGGAGTTTCCTGGTCAATCCGCAGTGGCACGTGGAGTTCGAGGGTTTTCCGGCGGTCATGCCGGAGAGACAGAACGCGCCGAGCTGGGTTTTCCGCTTCATTCCGCGCCCGGGCGAAAAGCTCGTCGTGCACGTCACGCGCCCGAACGGCGTGGAAGGCGCGACGCTGGCCATCGACCAGGTGCGCTACACGATGGACGCGGGCAAGCGCTCGTCGAACCACTCGCTGTCCTTCGACTACCGCAGCACCCAGGGCGGCAGGCACACGGTGAAGTTGCCGCCGCAGGCGCGCGTCACGGCGGTGCGCTTCGACTCCGAGCCCGTGCAGCTGCGGCCGGAGAAGGGCGAGTTGCCGCTGGCGCTGTCACCGGGCAAGCACCAGGTGCAGGTGGATTGGGAAGAAGCGCGCGACATCGGTGTGCGCATGCGCCCGTCCACGGTGGATCTCGGCTCGCCGGCCAGCAATGTGTGGACCACGGTGCGGCTGCCGCCGTCGCGCTGGTCGTTGTTCGCGCACGGCGCGGGCGTGGGTCCGGCGGTGCTGTACTGGGGCGAGCTCGTGGTGTTCATCGGCCTCGCCTGGCTGCTCGGACGCTCGACGCTCTCGCCGCTGCGCTTCATCGACTGGCTGTTGCTGGGGCTCGGCCTGTCCACCCAGTCGTGGTGGGTGTTCTCGTTCACCGCGGCGTGGCTGTTGGTGATGCGCTGGCGCGAACGCTGGCAGCCGCGCGAGGGCGTAGCGCGCTGGCGCTTCGACCTCGTGCAGGTGCTGCTCGCCGTCTTCACGGTGATCGCGGTCTTCACGTTGCTGTTCTCGGGCATTCGCAACGGCCTGCTGTCCGCACCTGACATGGGCGTCGAAGGCCCGGGATCGAGCCCGGATGCGTTCACCTGGTTCAACGACCAGAGCCGCGGCGTGCTGGAAACTCCCGCGGTCTATTCAGTGCCGATGTGGACGTACCGTCTGCTGTTCTTCGCCTGGGCGAGCTGGATGGCCTTCGCGCTCGTGAAGTGGCTGCGCTGGGCGTTCCACGCCTGGCAGACCGGCGGCCTTTGGAAGTAATGGGGACATTCCCCGTTTCCAAGCAAAAGGGGACAGACCTGCAGCAGATCTGTCCCCTTTTGACCGCGGACCGGGAAATGAGGAATGTCCACATTTCCCAATCCCCACTTTTTACACCGGCACCTTTTCCCCAGGCACCTTATTCGCAGAGGCCCTCGAGGTAGCCCTGGGCCACGGGCGACAGCCGCTTGCGCGCAATCTCACGGGCCTTCGGCTCGTCGACGATCTCCTC
>NZ_DASSVG010000192.1:0-3771 GCF_035706265.1 Ramlibacter sp.
AAGCTCGCCAAGGAAGCCGACGCCGTGCTGTTCGGCGCGGTGGGCGACTGGAAGTACGACAAGCTGGAGCGCCAGTTCCGCCCCGAGCAGGCCATCCTGGGCCTGCGCAGGAACCTGGGCCTGTTCGCCAACTTCCGCCCCGCGATCTGCTACGAGCAGCTCACGCACGCCTCCAGCCTGAAGCCGGAGCTGGTGGCAGGCCTGGACATCCTGATCATCCGCGAGCTCACCGGCGACATCTACTTCGGCCAGCCGCGCGGCCGCCGCGCCGCCCCCGATGGCGCCTTCCAGGGCGCCGAGGAAGCCTTCGACACGATGCGCTACGCCCGCCCGGAGATCGAGCGCATCGCCCACGTCGCCTTCCAGGCGGCGCGCAAGCGCAACCGGAAGGTGACTTCCGTCGACAAGGCCAACGTGCTGGAGACCTTCCAGTTCTGGAAGGACGTGGTCACCGAAGTGGGCCAGCAGTACCCCGACGTGAAGCTGGACCACATGTACGTGGACAACGCCGCGATGCAGCTGGTGAAGTCGCCCAAGTCCTTCGACGTGGTGGTCACCGGCAACATGTTCGGCGACATCCTGTCCGACGAGGCGGCGATGCTCACGGGCTCGATCGGCATGCTGCCTTCCGGCAGCATGAACGCCTCCAGCCAGGGCCTGTACGAGCCGTCCCACGGCAGCGCCCCCGACATTGCGGGCAAAGGGGTTGCGAACCCTTTGGCTACAATACTGTCTGCCGCCATGATGCTCCGCTACTCCCTCAACCAGCCCGCCGCCGCCGACCGCATCGAGTCCGCGGTGAAGGACGTGCTGTCGCAGGGCCTGCGGACGGCGGACATCTGGTCCGAAGGCACGCGCAAGGTGGGCACCCGCGAAATGGGTGACGCCGTCGTCGCCGCGATTACCAAGACCACGACCAAGAGCTAGACCAGCTCCGGTTCGTCGCGTGCCTGCCCCCGGCCCAGACGAGCCGGGGGAACCAGACCACCAACTGAAAGGCGCGCACCGATGACTCTCTCCAACGCACAGCAACCCCTCGTCGGCCTGGTCGGCTGGCGCGGCATGGTCGGCTCGGTCCTGATGGACCGCATGCAGGCCGAAGGCGACTTCGGCCTGATCGAGCCGCTGTTCTTCTCCACCTCCAACGCCGGCGGCAAGGCCCCGGCCCAGGCGAAGAACGAGACCACGCTGAAGGACGCCTACGACATCGAGGCGCTGAAGAAGTGCGACGTCGTCCTCACCTGCCAGGGCGGCGACTACACCACCGAGGTGTTCCCCAAGCTGCGCGCGGCGGGCTGGAACGGCCACTGGATCGACGCGGCCTCCAGCCTGCGCATGAAGGACGACGCCGTCATCGTGCTGGACCCGGTCAACCTGCCAGTCATCAAGAACGCGCTGGCCAAGGGCGGCAAGAACTGGATCGGCGGCAACTGCACGGTCAGCTGCATGCTGATGGGCGTGGGCGCGCTGTACAAGGCGGGGCTGGTGGAGTGGATGACCACCATGACCTACCAGGCGGCCTCGGGGGGCGGTGCCCAGCACATGCGCGAACTGCTGACCCAGTTCGGCACCCTCAACGCCGAGGTGCGCAACCTGCTGGACGACCCCAAGTCCGCCATCCTGGAGATCGACCGCAAGGTGCTGGCGCGCCAGCAGGCCATGAGCAGCGAAGAGACCGCCAACTTCGGCGTGCCGCTGGGCGGCTCGCTGATCCCCTGGATCGACAAGGACCTGGGCAACGGCGTCTCGCGCGAGGAGTGGAAGGGCGGCGCCGAGACCAACAAGATCCTGGGCCAGGGCGAGGGCTTCGGCACCGCGGCGACGCCGGTGGACGGCTTCTGCGTGCGCATCGGCGCCATGCGCTGCCACTCGCAGGCGCTGACCTTCAAGCTGAAGAAGGACGTGCCGGTGGCCGACCTCGAGGCCCTGATCGCCGCCGACAACCAGTGGGTCAAGGTAGTGCCGAACACCCGCGAAGCGACGATGAAGGACCTGACCCCCGTGGCCGTGACCGGCACGCTGGGCATCCCCGTGGGCCGCATCCGCAAGCTGGCCATGGGCCCCGAGTACGTGGGCGCCTTCACCGTTGGCGACCAGCTGCTGTGGGGCGCGGCCGAGCCGCTGCGCCGGATGCTGCGCATCCTGCTGGACGCCTGAGCGGCGTCACGCGGGGACCGAGAAAAAGCGCCGCATTGCGGCGCTTTTTTCTTACCTCTACGGCCGCGCAGAAAGGCCGGAAAGGGGGGTCTGTATCACCCCGTAACGGCGCGTTGTCGCCTCACAACAAGGCGAGTGCCCACATGCCGCGCGCGCCGCGCTCCCGGGCTTTAAGAGGTCTCTCAGCTTGTCTTGCTAAGACGTTGCTGTTATGGTCCTTTTTCGAATATAGCCCTTGGGCCACAGGCCGCATGAAGAGAACAAAACTGCCTCTCGACCGAGCAGTGGGGACGTCGCCACAGAAGAGCCTGCCGAAGTTACGGTTGACCACTTTGGCAATCGCTGCGGCAGTAGCTTTCGGTTTCGCCTCTCCCGACGCGCTGGCACTCGCACTGGGACGCGTCAGCGTCCAATCGGCGCTCGGCGAGCCCCTGCGCGCCGAGATCGAACTGCCCGAGATCTCGCCCGAGGAAGTGGCCTCCCTGAAGGCCAACATCGCTTCCCCGGCGCAGTTCCGCTCGGCCGGCGTCGAATTCAACCCCGCCCTGGGCAACGTGCAGATCACGCTGCAGCGGCGCTCCAACGGCAGTTATTTCCTCAACCTCGCGAGCGATCGGCCGGTCAACGATCCCTTCGTGGACGTGATCCTCGAGGCCACCTGGGCCTCCGGCCGGGTGCAGCGCGATTTCACCCTGCTGCTGGATCCGCCCAGCCTGCGCCAGCCGCAAACGGCCCAGGCTCCCGTGCAGCCGCAGGCCACTGCGCCGTCCGCACAGGGCGTGCCGTCCCGCCCGGCAGCCGTCCCGGGAGCGATCCCCGCGCCGGCACCCGCGCCGCAAGCGCGGACCACCACGTCGGCCCCGCGCCCGCCGGCCCGCGCCGCCGCACCCACCCCGGCACCGGCGCCGGCTCCGGCCGGCGAGGCCGGCAAACAGGTCACCGTGCAGGCGGGGGACACCGCCGGCAAGATCGCCGCTGCCAACAAGCCGGCCAACGTGTCGCTGGACCAGATGCTGGTGGCGATGCTGCGCGCCAACCCCGATGCCTTCATCGCGGACAACGTCAACCGGCTGCGTGCCGGTGCGGTGCTCGAGATGCCCAGCGGCGAGCAGGCCGCCTCCGTGCCGCAGGCCGAAGCGCGCCAGATGCTGGTGGTGCAGAGCCGCGACTTCAACGAATTCCGCCGCCGCCTCGCCGAAAGCGTGCCCACGGCCACTGCGCCCGCGGCGGGCCGTGCGGCCGGCGGCCAGGTGCAGGCCGAGGTCGAGGACAAGAAGGCGCCCGCCGGCCCCGGCGACCGCCTGACGCTGTCCAAGGGCGCGGTGCAGGGCCGCGCCAACGCCGACCGGATCGCGCGCGAGCGCCAGGCCCAGGAGCAGGCCAGCCGCGTCGCGGAATTGAACAAGAACCTGTCCGAGCTGAACCAGCTGGCGGGCAGCACGCCCGGCGCCGCCGGTTCCCGTCCGGCCGCCGGCATCACGGCCCCGCCCGGGGTGAGCGCGCCCCAGGCCGGCGCCGCGACCGGCACGGCCCATTCCGCCTCCGCACCGGCGACTGCGACGACACCGGCCACTGCGGGCCGCCCCGCCTCGGCTCCCGCAGCGACGGCAGCGG
>NZ_DASSVG010000193.1:0-3275 GCF_035706265.1 Ramlibacter sp.
CGGTGTTCGGCATGGCGCTGATCATCCACTTCGCGCTCGCGATGGCGTTCGGCCGCCTGGTCTCGGTGCTGGTGTGGCATCGCGGCATCCGCCCCGGCGTGCTGGTGGGCGCGCTCGCGGGGCTGGCGCTGTATGCCGTCAACTTCGGCCTGATCGCGCCGCAGGCCTTTCCCTGGTTCGGCGACTCGCTGCGCGCCGTGACGATCGCCGACCACATGCTGTTCGGGGCCGTCGCCGCGGCGGTCTGCCTGACGCTGCGAAGAACGACGACCCGCTAGCACCCACAGGCGGCGCCAAAGCCGACCTACAGCGGCTCGCGCGCCCGGCCTGCGCGACCGCTGCCGCCCGCGCGGCTCCAATCATGCAAAGCCGGCCGGTAACCGCGTCATGACGACAGGGATCGGACTCTTCCGCTTCCGCAGGCGGATCAGCGAGAACATTGTCCAGTGGACCGGCCGGCTTCCCCTTGCGGCGCGGCTGCGCCCACCGTCAGCGGCGCAATGGCAGCTCCCACGCACTCCGCCGCCGTTCGCCTACAGCAGCGCCCCCGGCCGGGGACCTACCCTGCAGGGCAGGTCACGAACAAGCGTCAGGGAGATAGTGCATGAGCCCGCTGTTGATCCGCATCTTCACACTGGTCGGCATGGCCCTCGCTGCTGCCAGCATGCAGCTGAAGGCGCGGGCGGAAACGGCGCCGCCGGCGCCGGTGCAGGCCGTGCAGGCGGCCGCTGGCGCCACGTTCGCGGGCCACCCCCTTCGCGCCACTTCCTGAGGATCCCGCACGATGCAGTACCCCTTGCCCGCCGTCCCTCCGCAGCCCCCGCGCCGCCCCCGCAAGGCGGGAGTCGGCTGGTCGCTCGCGTTCGCCGCGCTCCTGTTCGCAGGGGTGTTCGCGGCTGGCGTGCCGCAAGGCGTGGCGCAGCGCAACGCCGCCTCCCAGGCGCTGCAGCAGGTGGTGCAGCAGCAGCTGCAGGCGCTGGCGCACGAGAACGCGGGCGAGGCCTTCGCGCTGGCCGACACCGACCTGCGCACGCAGTTCGGCACGGCCGAAGCCTTCCTGGACACGGTGCGCACGGACTACCCGATGCTGATGCACCCGGCCAGCGTGCTGTTCCTCAAGCCCGAGACCGACGGCACCATCGCGATGCAGAAGGTGCGCCTCACCGACGAACAAGGCGAGTCCTGGTCGCTGACCTACCTGCTCAATCGCGAGCGCGGCGAGCAGTGGAAGATCGCCGGCTGCATCGTCACGCCGCAGGGGCGGCAGGTGCTGACCTGAGGGGGCTCTAGCCTTTTTCGAGGGCCTGCATGAAACCCTGCACCGGCCGCGTCTCGGGCAGCACGTAGACCACGCTGCGCGAGGCGCCCAGCACCCGCTGCACCACCTGCTTGTAGAAGGCCACCGGTACCACCACGCAGCCCCAGGACACGCGCTTGCCGTCCACTTTCGCGGTGGCCAGGCGGCCGGAGCGTGCCGCATAGGAAAAGCCGGGGCGCAGGCGGTGGATCGCGAAGGCGCTCTCGTAATCGACCCAGATCACCTGCTCGCCGCTGCGGTTCTCGCCCGGCACGGCCTCGAAGCGGCCGGCCGGCGTGGTGCGTTCGGCCGGCGGCACATGGCCGGTTTGCGCATGGGCGCCGACGTTGGGCGCCGTGTGGTCGCCCACCGCGCTTCCCAGCAGGGCCGGCGAATGGCCCGCGAGGCGGCCGTCGGCGTGGAACACGTAGATGTGCGCGCCGCGCTTGTCCACCACCGCATAGGGGCGCCCGTGCGCGTCGCCGCTGCGCTGCACCCAGCCCACGAGGCTGCGCGCGTCCTGCGACGCCCCGGCCGCCTGAAAACTTTCGGTGGCCCCCGCCGCCGGCGCCAAGGCCGCGACCAACCACCATGCCGTACTGCCGGCTGCCTTGCGCAGCCATCGGCGTGCATCCATCCGAGTCCCCTGTCGAGCCTTGCAGGCTCAGCAGGGACGGATGCTACCAAGCGCGACCGTAGGGTCGCAAGGACGGGAAGGTGAACGGCTGGTGAAGCGTTACGAATTCAACGCGTGGCGGCGATCCGCGCGATCGGGTCGGTCACGTCGTAGGCGCCGAACACCTCCTGCGGCGATTTCACCTCGGGCAGCACGTAGACCACGGCGCCGTACTTGCGCACGGTGGGCGCGATGACGTTCTCGTAGAAGGTCACCGGCAGGTTGATGCAGCCGAACGAGATCCGGTTGTCGTCGGTGGTGAGCGAGGCCAGGCGCTCCAGCCGGTGCTCGCGGGCATGCAGCGGGCGGATGCGGTGCATGGAGACGGCCAGGTCGTAGGAGACCCACACCACGTCCTCGTTGCCGGCGTTGAGGCCCGGTTCGGCCACGAAGCGGCCGGCCGGCGTGGTCTTCTCGTGCGGGCGCACCTGGGCCAGCGGCTTGTCCCCGACGCCGGGATAGGAGTCGTCGCCATGGGCCTCGCCGAGCAGCGCCGGCGCGCTTTCCACCAGCTGCCCTCCAGGGGCGAAGGCGTACACGCGGGCATCCTTCTTGTCGACGACCACGAAGGCATGCCGCCCGGCGTCGCCGGTGTGGACCACCCAGTCGGCCACGAGCTTCGCGTCCGGCGACGGGGCCTCGTCACGGAAGTCGGCCAGCCGCGGCGCCGCCAGGGGGGACGGCGCTTGCGGGGCGGCCTCGGGCGCCGGCACCCGCGCCTGCGGGGCGGCCTGCGGCGCCGGCGCTTGCGGGGCCGCCTGGGGCGCCACGGCGACGGCGGCTTCGCGGCGCGCCTGCTCCTGCGCGTCGCGGTGCTTCTTCACCCACACGGGCGGCAGCACGAGCACCAGCAGCGCGAGGCCGATCAAGGCCCCCTTGCGCAAGGCGTCGAAGAATTCGGAGTCCTGTCCCTTTGGCATGGCTGTGGTTCTTTCGGCGAAGCCCGCAGAGTAGGCAGGCTGGGCCGCCCCGCGCGTGCGCCGATCGAGCAAGCGCGTGTAGGAACACTGCCGTCAAGCTGCGTCCGCGCGCGGCTCCTGCCCCCACTGCGCGATCTGCAGCGCAGGATCGGCGCATTCGCAGCCGAAGGCGTAGTCGGGGTCTTCGAGCACCGGGCCGGGCGCTCCGGGCAGGATGGGAACGCCGGTCGGCGGGACGGGCTCGGACGGCTGCAGTTCGGGCATGGCGACTCTCCCTCTCGTTGAAGAGCCATTGTTCGCGGCGCAGCCGTGCCGCCCTATCCGCAGAGCTCGCGAGGCAGCGTAGGAGCGGGCCTACGCGGGCAGCGCGGACTTGCCGCGG
>NZ_DASSVG010000194.1:0-4836 GCF_035706265.1 Ramlibacter sp.
TGCCGCGTGGCCGCGCGCCGCCACCGGTCGCCCGCCGCCACGCGCCTGCTGCTGCTGCATCCGCGCGCCACCGGCGAGCAGTTCCGTTCCCTGCTCGCGGCCTGATCGCCGGCGAGCCCGTTTTTCAGCGTCCGGCGGACGAAGGCCATCCCCCGACCCCCGCCGACCTTCGCCGGACGCTGATTTTTTCCTCCGCGCAAGCTGACGCCGTGCCCGACCGGGCACGGCGTTTTTGTTGCGCCTTGTCCGTGCCCGGCCGCGCCGGGACAATGGCAGGCCGCGGTCAGCCGGCCGCTGCCATCGAGCCGAATCCGCGAGCGCACCCATGCTGCGACTGACCGACCTGAAGCTGCCGCTCGAGCACACCACGGCCGAGCTGGAGCAGGCCATCCTCGACCGCCTGAAGATCGGGCGCGGCGCGCTGCGCGGCTACACCGTGGCCAAGCGCAGCGCCGACGCCCGCAAGCGCGGCGCGATCGCGCTGATCTACGCGCTGGACCTGGACCTGGCCGACGAGGCGGCGGTGCTGGCGCGCTTCGCCGACGACCGCCACCTCGGCCCCACCCCGGACACCAGCTACCGCTTTGTCACCCGCGAGCCGTCGAAGAGCCCACACCGGCCGATCGTGATCGGCCTGGGCCCGTGCGGCCTGTTCGCCGGGCTGGTGCTGGCGCAGATGGGTTTTCGCCCGATCATCCTCGACCGCGGCAAGGCGGTGCGTGAGCGCACCAAGGACACCTGGGACCTGTGGCGCAAGCGCAACCTGCATCCGGAGTCGAACGTGCAGTTCGGCGAGGGCGGCGCCGGCACCTTCTCCGACGGCAAGCTATACAGCCAGATCCGCGATCCCCAGCACCACGGCCGCAAGGTGCTGGAGGAGTTGGTGAAGGCCGGGGCGCCGGAAGAGATTCTCTTCGTTAGCAAGCCGCACATCGGCACCTTCCGGCTGGTGAGCATGATCGAGAAGATGCGCGCGCAGATCGAGTCGCTGGGCGGCGAGATCCGCTTTCAGCAGAAGGTGGACGACCTGATCCTGGAAGCCGAAGGCCGCGATCGCCAGCGCATTCGCGGCGTGGTGCTGGCCAGCGGCGAGGAGATCCGCAGCGACCACGTGGTGCTGGCCGTGGGCCACAGCGCGCGCGACACCTTCGCCATGCTGCACACCCGCGGCGTGTACGTGGAGGCCAAGCCGTTCTCGATCGGTTTTCGCGTAGAGCATCCGCAGGCGATCATCGACCGCGCCCGCTTCGGTCCGCAGGCGGGCCATCCGCTGCTGGGCGCAGCCGACTACAAGTTGGTGCACCACGCGAAGAACGGCCGCGCCGTGTACAGCTTCTGCATGTGCCCGGGCGGCACCGTGGTGGCAGCGACCAGCGAGCCCGGCCGCGTGGTCACCAATGGCATGAGCCAGTACTCGCGCAACGAGCGCAATGCCAACGCGGCGATCGTGGTGGGCATTGATCCGAGCGACTTCGTTCCGTTCGACGGCAGCGGCAGCCCGCTGGCGGGCATCGCCCTGCAGCGCGCGCTGGAGAGCCGCGCCTACGTGCTGGGCGGCGAGAACTACAACGCGCCGGGCCAGCTGGTCGGCGATTTCCTGGCCGGCCGCGCCTCGCGCGAATTCGGCGAAGTGCTGCCCTCGTTCAAGCCCGGCGTCACGTTGGGCAGCCTGGACAGCGCGCTGCCGGACTACGCGATCGCCGCGATCCGCGAGGCGATGCCCGCGTTCGATCGCCAGATCAAAGGCTTCGCCATGCACGACGCGGTGTTCACCGGCGTGGAGACGCGCACTTCCTCGCCCATCCGCATCAAGCGCGACGAGTCGCTGCAAAGCCTCAACACCGCCGGCCTGTACCCGGCCGGCGAAGGCGCCGGCTATGCCGGCGGCATCCTTTCAGCCGGCGTGGACGGCATCAAGATCGCCGAAGCGGTGGCGCGGAGCATGGTAGGCGGCTGATCGGCAAGCATTTCAACTTTCAGGTTGAAATGCCGATATTCAACCTGTAGATTGAACTCTGAGTAATCAACTCAGGAGTTGGATCATGCTCGCCACCCCGATCCGCCTGCCCGCCCAGCTCGGCGTACTGCTGCGCAACGCGCGGCTGAGCCGCGGCCTCACGCAGGCCGACGTGGCCAAGGAACTAGGGATCACCGCGCAGGCCCTATCGAAACTGGAGAGCAACGCCGCCAAGGCGTCTTTCGAGCGCGTCCATCGTCTGTGCCAGGTGCTGGGGCTCGAACTGCTGCTGCAGGACAAGCCCGTCATGAACCTGCGCGATAGCGCCACGTCGCAGTGGTAGCCATGGCGCGGGCCCTCGCTCTCGACATCTGGATGAACGGTGCCTTCGTCGGCACCTGGGAGCGTCCGCGCAGCGGCGCCGATCGCCTGACCTACGACGCCGGCTGGATAGCCTCGCCGCTAGGGCGTCCGCTGTCGCTCTCGCTGCCGTTCGGGCTGGCCACCGGGCGCAGCAGCGACAGCCACCGCGTGCTCCGCGGCGAAAAGGTGGCCTGGTACTTCGAGAACCTGGTGCCGGACAACGACCGCATCCTGCAGCGGTTGCGCGAGCGCTACGGTGCGCGCTCCATCGCGCCGTTCGATCTGCTGGCGGCGATCGGGCGCGATTGCGTGGGCGCCATCCAGTTGGTGCCCGCTGGATCGGAGCCGGGAGATATTCGACGCATCGACGCCGAGCCGCTGGATGAGGCAGGGGTCGCCCAGGTGCTGCGCCACACCACCGTGGCCCGGCTTCCCGGCGAGCATCCAGACGACGATGCCTTTCGCCTCTCCATCGCCGGCGCGCAGGAGAAAACCGCGCTGCTGCACCACCGCGGCCAGTGGTGCATCCCGCACGGCGCTACGCCATCGACCCACATCTTCAAGCTGCCGCTGGGCCTGGTGGGCAACGTGCAGGCCGATATGCGCCAGTCGGTGGAACTGGAGTGGCTGTGCATGGAGCTGGTGCGAGCGTTTGGCCTGCCGGTGGCGAACGTCGACATCGGACACTTCGAAGACCAGAAGGCCCTGATCGTGGAGCGCTTCGACCGCACCAAGGCCGCCAACGGCAATTACTGGCTGCGTATTCCCCAGGAGGATTTCTGCCAGGCCAACGGCCTACCGCCCGACCGCAAGTACGAGAGCGACGGCGGCCCTGGCATCGCCGCCATCATGGACATCCTGCGCGGCTCGGAAGACGCCGCGGCCGATCGCGCGCGCTTCTTCACCACCCAGGTGCTGTTCTGGATGCTCGCGGCCACCGACGGCCACGCCAAGAACTTCAGCCTCACCCTGCTGCCCGGCGGTCGATACCGGCAGACGCCGCTGTACGACATTCTCTCGACCTATCCCGTGCAGGGACGCGGCGCCAATCGGATGGATCCGCGCAAGGCACGGCTGGCGATGGCCGTGACAGGAGAGAACCGCCACTACCTGCTGCACGACATCCACCGCTGGCACTGGGTGGGCATGGCCGAGCGCCTGG
Organism: Ramlibacter sp.; assembly: GCF_035706265.1. Lineage (GTDB taxonomy): Bacteria > Pseudomonadota > Gammaproteobacteria > Burkholderiales > Burkholderiaceae_C > Ramlibacter. The sequence goes on from NZ_DASSVG010000194.1 coordinate 3,483, forward strand.
GTCTTCCCGATGGCGCCGAACCGATCATCAACGGACTTGTCGAGCGAGCTCCCGAAGCGCTGCATGCCGTCGCCTCGCGCCTGCCTCAAGGCTTTCCAAGCGAGCTGTTCGACAGCGTCAGCGCTGGCGTGATGGCCGCCGCAAAGCGCCTCGGCGCAGAGCCGGACCGCCGCTCGACCGGCGGGCGTGGCGCCGGATCGACCCACACACATTGAGTCCACTGCGCGCAGCGCCATATCAGGCAGCTGCCCCCACTATGCGGACGACGCCATGACCGAGCCCAAAGCCCTGCGCATCGATTTCGTTTCCGACGTCTCCTGCCCGTGGTGTGCGGTGGGGCTGGCCTCGCTGGAGCGCGCGCTCGACGCATTGCAGGACGAGGTGCGCGCCGAGATCCACTTCCAGCCGTTCGAGCTCAACCCGCAGATGGCGCCGGAGGGCGAGGACGTGGGTGAGCACATCGCGAAGAAGTACGGCATGTCGCCCGCGCAGCTGGCACAGAACCAGGAAAACATCCGCCAGCGCGGCGCGGCGGTGGGCTTCACCTTTGCCCACCAGGACACGCGGCGCATCTACAACACCTTCGACGCGCACCGCCTGCTGCACTGGGCTGGCGAGCAGGGCGATGGACAGCGCCAGCACCCGCTCAAGCGCGCCCTGCTGACGGCCTACTTCACCGACGGCCAGGATGTCAGCGACCATGCCGTGCTCGCCCGCGTGGCCGGTTCGGTCGGGCTCGACGCGGCGGAGGCCGCCGCGGTGCTGGGCAGCGACAGGTATGCCGAGGCGGTGCGCCGCGACGAGCAGTTCTTCCTGCGCGCGGGCATCCACTCGGTGCCGGCGATCATCATCAACCAGCAGCACCTGATCTCCGGCGGGCAGCCGCCGGAGGTGTTCGAGCAGGCCCTGCGCGAGCTCGCCGCACGCAGCTGAGCCACCCGGGTTGGCCGCGGCAACGGGCGCGTTGCCGGCTCAGCCGCCGCCATGGCGCCAGTGCTCGACCGGATGCGGACGGCCGAGCAGGAACCCCTGCCCCAGCTCGCACGCCAGCCCGCGCAGCAGCGCCTGCTGGCGCGGCGTCTCGATGCCCTCGGCGATCACCGTGATCTCCAGCGCATGCGCCAGCGCCAGGATCGCCTCGACCACGGTGGAGCTGTTGGTGGTGCCGGCGTCCAGCGCCTGCACGAAGCTCTGGTCGATCTTCAGCAGGCGCAGCGGCAGCGAGTGCAGGTAGTTGAGCGAGGAGTAGCCGGTGCCGAAGTCGTCCAGCGCGGCGCCCACGCCGGCCTGGCGCAGCCGCTCCAGCGTGGCGCGCACGCGCTCGGGATCATCCAGCAGCGAGCCCTCGGTCACC
>NZ_DASSVG010000195.1:0-2864 GCF_035706265.1 Ramlibacter sp.
GGACTCACCGCCGCGGCCCTGCAGGGCGCCATCCGCCGGCTGCACGAGGTCCACCGGTGACGCCGCCACCCGACCAGACGGCAGCCACCGGCGCCGGAATCCCGTCGCAGCGTGACGAGACCGCCTGGGCCGCCGAAGTGCTGCGCCGCCGGGCGGAAGCGCTCGCACGCGCACCGTCCACGAACGCGCAGGACGCGGCGCAGGCCGTGCAGGTGCTGCGCTTCGGCGTGGGCGAGCAGGAGTGCCTGCTGGCGCTCGACTGCCTGCGCGAGGTGCAGCCGCTGCGCGACCTGCTGCCGCTGCCTTCGGCGCCATCGGCGCTGCTCGGTGTGATGCAGTGGCGCGGCCGGCTGCTGCCGGTGCTGGATCTCGCCACCCTGTTGCCCGTCGCGGGCCGCGCCGAGACCCGCCACGTGCTGGTGCTCGGACGCAAGGTGCCCACCCTGGCGCTCGCCGTCGGCGCGGTGCACGGCCTGCAGGCGCTGGCGCCGCAGCAGGTGGATCAGCGCGCCGAGCCGCTCGAGGGCCTGCGCCCCGAGATCGTCCGCGGCGTCACCCGCGAGGGCCACCTGTTCCTCGACGGCCCCCGGCTGCTGGCCCTGCACGGCACCGCTGCGCAGGCATCGCCCGCCCCCGAACACCCCCAACCGCCCACCGCATGAAGCGCTTCCTCGACCTGTCCACCCGCGCCAAGCTGTTCGCCGCCTTCGGCCTCATGGCCGTGCTCGCGGCCGCGACCATCCTCTTTGCCTACCAGGCCCTGTCCGCGATGCGGCATTCGCAGCGGACGCTGTTCGAGGTGGAGATGGCCAACGTGGCCGACCTGAAGGACCTGCGGGCGGACCACCACGCCATCCGCGCCGCCCTGGCGGAGATGATGCTGCCCGGCAACGCCTCGCGGCTGGAGCAGCTGCGCGACGAGGTGCACAAGCGCAATCGTTCCGTGCAGGCGCAGCTCGCCGCGATCGCCGGCCGCAAGGGCAGCATCGAGGCCTCGCGCGACCTGCTGCGCGAGTTCGAAGCCGTGCAGGCGGCCTCCATCCAGCTGCGCGACACGCAGGTGCTGCCGCTGCTGGCGCGGGGCCGCGCCGACGAGGCGCGCGAACTTTTCACGGGCGTGCAGCTGGAGCGGGACCGGCGGCTCGCCGCGATCGCCGACGAACTGGGCGAGCGCTCCACGCGCAGCGCCGCCCAATCGGTGGCGGCTTCCGAGCAGGAGGCGGCGGGCGCGCTGCGCTGGCTGGTCGCGATCGCGCTGCTCACCCTGCTGGCGGGCACGTCGCTCACCCTGCTGCTCGCGCGCGTGCTGGCCGGGCCGCTGCAGACCCTGTCGCAGGCGGCCGAGCGCGTGGCGCGGGGCGATCTCGCGGTGGAACTGCCGCCGCAGGCGCGCCTCGACGAGACGGGCGTGCTCAATCGCACCTTCGCGCAGATGATCGCGCGGCTGCGCGAGATCATGCGCGAGATCGGCGACGGCGTCTCCGTGCTCGCCTCATCGGCGAGCGAGATCACCGCGTCGACCGCGCAGGTGGCTGCCGGCTCCGCGGAGACCGCGTCCGCCGTGGCGGAGACCTCCGCGACCGCCGAAGAAGTGAAGCAGACCGCCAAGGTCGCCTCCGACAAGGCGCTGCAGGTGCAGGAGGCCGCGCAGAAGACGGTGGCGGCCTCGCACGGCGGCCTGCAGGCCATGGAGGACTCGATCCAAGCCATGCGCCAGATCCGCGAGCAGATGGATTCCGTCGCCCAGAGCATCCTGCGCCTGGCCGACCAGGGCATGGCGATCGGCGAGATCATCGCCACCGTCAACGACCTGGCCGACCAGTCCAACCTGCTGTCCGTCAACGCCGCCATCGAGGCGGCGCGCGCCGGCGAGGAAGGCGCCGGCTTCCGCGTCGTCGCGCAGGAGATCCGCAGCCTCGCGGAGCAGTCCAAGCAGGCCACCGTGCAGGTCAAGGCGCTGCTGGGCGACATCCAGAAGGCCACCAGTGCTGCGGTGATGAACACCGAGCAGGCCAACAAGGCGGTGCGCAGCGGCGTCGAGCTGTCCGAGGGCGCGGCGCGCTCGATCCGCTCGATGGCCACCATCATCCAGGAGTCGGCCCAGGCCGCCGCGCAGATCGCCGCCTCGGCGCAGCAGCAGTCGGTGGGCATGGACCAGGTCGCCTACGCCATGCAGAACATCCACCAGGCCAGCGCCCAGAACGTGGCCGCCAGCCGCCAGACCGAAGCCGCGGCGCAGGGGCTGCAGCAGCTCGGCGAGCGGCTCAAGGGCCTGGTGGACCAGTACCAGAGGTAAGGACGCGCCGCAGCACCCATGGCCAGATCCGACGCGCAGTTCGATCGCAAGCTCGCGGCCATCTTCGAGGCCGAGGCGGCCGGCCACGTCCAGCGCATGCAGGCAGCGCTCGCCCAGGTGGAACCGGAGGGCGGGCTGCCGCGGGCAACGCTCGAGGTGCTGTTCCGGGCCGCCCACAGCCTGAAGGGAGCCGCCCGCGCGGTCGGCCGGGACGGGATCGAGACCCTGTGCCATGCCACCGAAGGCGTGCTCGCGGCGCTGCAGCGCGAACGCCTCGCGTGGACGGATGCGGCCGGCGACCTGCTGCACGACGCGGTGGCGGCGCTGGAGCGCGAGCTGCGCGGCGCCGGGCCGGCCGGAGCGCTGGCCGCGCTGGTGGCGCGGGGGGAGGCGCTGCTGCGGACCGCACCGCCGGCGTCGCAATCGCAGTCGCAGTCGCAGTCGCCTGCGGCCACGCCCACGTCTGCGCCTGCGCCGACGTCTGCGTCGTCGCCTGCGTCAGCGCCCACGCCGCCTGGCGGGCCGACGCCACCCGACACCCCAGCGCCGCCAGCACCGGCCGGCGCCG
>NZ_DASSVG010000196.1:0-3210 GCF_035706265.1 Ramlibacter sp.
CTGCTTACCAACGACACCGCGTGGGCAGCCGGATTGACCGAGCCAAGGCATCACGTGGCCAAGACCTACCACGTGCAGATCGACTGCCGGCCCGAGCCGACCCTGCTCGCGAAGCTCCGTGCCGGCGTCATCGACGACGGCGAGCGGCTGGCCGCGGTGACGGTGGACGTGCTGCGCGAGGGGGAGAAGAACGCCTGGCTGGAGGTGGTGCTGGACGAGGGGCGCAACCGCCACATCCGCCGCCTGCTGGCCGCGCACGACGTCGGCGTGCTGCGGCTGATCCGCGTGGCGATCGGCGCGCTGGCGCTGGGCGAGCTGCCCAAGGGCCACTGGCGGAACCTCACTGCCGATGAGGTTCACGCCCTGCGGCGGGGATGACCCGACGCGTTGACACCGCGCACGACCGGGCTGCCGCCTGCGCCCGGTATCCGACAGGTGGGGCCGGAGACCTGTCACGGCCGGGGGGCGCGCGCCTGGGCGACCAAGCGACCCCGGGCGGAGCGTGCGCCGCGCGAGCCGCCCGTCAGCGCCTGGCCTCGCGTTTGGGCCCTCACGCGCGCGCTTGCCGGCGGAGTGGAGCGGGGGCGTTTGTCGTCGGGTGTTTGCCGGCGCGTGCCACCACGCACGGGGCGGGAGCCCTCGCCAAGCCCGCTCCCCCGAACCGAGGCCCGGCGCGGCCCGGCGCGGTGCGGGCTACCCGGCAGCGTGACGCCACCTGCCTGAGCGCCGACCCGCGGAAATCCCCGGCTTCAGCCGATCACGCCCAGCTTTTTGCCGATGCGGGTGAACGCGTCGATCGCGCGGTCCAGATGCGCGCGGGTGTGCGCCGCGCTCATCTGGGTGCGGATGCGCGCCTGGCCCTGCGGCACCACCGGGTAGAAGAAGCCGGTGACGTAGACGCCTTCCTCCAGCAGTGCGGCAGCCATCGCCTGCGCCTTCGGCGCGTCGTAGATCATCACCGGCACGATCGGGTGCACGCCCGGCTTGATGTCGAAGCCGGCGGCGGTCATCTGCTGGCGGAAATACGTCGTGTTTTCCTGCACCTTCGCGCGCAGCTCGCCGGCACTCTCGAGCATGTCGAACACCTTGATTGCCGCGGCCACCACGTGCGGCGGCAGCGAGTTGGAGAACAGGTAGGGACGCGAGCGCTGGCGCAGCATCTCGATCACCTCGGCCGGGCCGGTGGTGAAGCCGCCGAGCGCGCCGCCCAGCGCCTTGCCCAGGGTGCCGGTGAAGATGTCGACCTTGTCCATTACGCCGTTGACCTCGGCCGCGCCGCGGCCGGTGGCGCCGAGGAAGCCGGTGCAGTGGCACTCGTCGATGTGCACCAGCGCGCCGTACTTCTCGGCCAGCGCGGTGATCTGGTCCAGCGGCGCGATGAAGCCGTCCATCGAGAACGCGCCGTCGGTGGTGATGAGCTTGGTGCGTGCGCCGGCGGCATCGGCGGCCTGCAGCTGTTTTTCCAGGTCGGCCATGTCGCAGTTGGCGTAGCGGAAGCGCTTGGCCTTGCACAGGCGGATGCCGTCGATGATCGAGGCGTGGTTGAGCGCGTCGGAGATGATCGCGTCCTCCTCGCCCAGCAGCGGCTCGTACAGGCCGCCGTTGGCGTCGAAGCAGGCGGCGTAGAGGATGGTGTCCTGGGTGCCGAAGAACTCGGCGATCTTCTTCTCCAGCTGCTTGTGCAGGTCCTGCGTGCCGCAGATGAAGCGCACCGAGGCCATGCCGAAGCCGTGGGTGTCCAGCGCCTCCTTGGCGGCGGCGATCACGTCGGGGTGGTCGGCCAGGCCCAGGTAGTTGTTGGCGCAGAAGTTGAGCACCTTGCGCCCGCCCTCCAGCTCGATCTCGGCCGACTGCGGCGACACGATGATGCGCTCGCCCTTGAACAGGCCCTGCTGGCGGATGGCGTCGAGTTCGGCGGCGTAACGGTCGCGGGCGGTGTAGGTCACGGGGGTCTCCGGTCTCAAGGGCGGCGGCAGCCATTGCTGCGTACGCTCGCCCGGGCGTCGTTCCCGCAAAGGCGGGAATCCATGTTGCTCTTTGGCTGCCGAGGCGGAAGTGGATTCCCGCTTTCGCGGGAATGACGCCGGGCCAAAAAGGGTGGCTCAGGGTGCGAGGCGATCCCGGCTCAGTTCCAGCTGCAGACCACCTTGCCGCAGATGCCCTGGTCCATCAGGTCGAAGCCGCGCTGGAAGTCGTCGATGGCAATCTGGTGCGTGAGCACCTTCTGCAGCGGGAAGCCGGTGAGCACCATCTGGGTCATCTTGTACCAGGTCTCGTACATCTTTCGGCCGTAGATGCCCTGCAGGGTCAGGCCCTTGAAGATCACCTTGTCCCAGTCGATGCCGGCGCCCTGGGGCATGATGCCAAGCATGGCGATCTTGCCGCCGTGGTACATCACCTCGAGCATGTCGTTGAACGCGCGCGGGTTGCCGCTCATCTCCAGGCCCACGTCGAAGCCCTCGATGTGCAGGTCCTTCACCACGTCGCGCAGCGACTGGTTGGCCACGTTGACCACGCGGGTGGCGCCCATGTCGGCGGCCAGCTTCAGGCGGTAGTCGTTGACGTCGGTGACCACCACGTTGCGCGCGCCCACGTGCTTGGCGATGCCCGCGGCGATGATGCCGATCGGGCCGGCGCCGGTGATCAGCACGTCCTCGCCGATCAGGTCGAACTCCAGCGCGCAGTGCGCGGCGTTGCCGTAGGGGTCGAAGAACGCCGCCAGCTCGGACGGGATCTGGTCCGGGATTGGCCACAGGTTGGAGGCCGGCATCGTCATGTACTCGGCGAACGCGCCGTTGCGGTTCACGCCGATGCCCACCGTGTTCGGGCACAGGTGCTGGCGGCCGGCGCGGCAGTTGCGGCAGTGACCGCAGACGATGTGGCCCTCGGCCGAGACGCGGTCGCCGATGCTGTACCCGGTGACGCCCGGGCCCATCTCCACGATGCGGCCGACGAACTCGTGGCCGATGGTGAGGCCGGGCTTGATCGTGCGCTGGCTCCACGCGTCCCACTTGTAGATGTGCAGGTCGGTGCCGCAGATCGCGGTCTTCTCCAGCTTGATCAGCACCTCGTTGGGGCCGACCTCGGGCACGGGGATTTCTTCCATCCAGATACCGGGTTCGGCGTGGCGCTTGACCAGGGCTTTCATCGTCTGAGGCATGGGGGCATCCATCGAGGGGTGATGCGGCGGGGAGGCCGCAGGATCAGCCG